>JBOFDP010000024.1:0-5306 GCA_051647125.1 Chitinophagaceae bacterium
CAACAGTTTCACAAAGTATATAAAAAGCATAACATACTAACCTTCTAAATTCATTAAATCTTAATTCTAATATATCTTTAGCTTGTTTTGGATTGATTACCTGATAATCTTCCTCCAATATAGAATTGGAATATAATGCTTGCATTACTTTAACTCGTACATTTCTTCTATTCAACATAAGTTGTAATTATCCTAATTTAAGAATATCCATCATAGAGTATATACCTGGCTTCTGAGCTATTAAAAATTCCACTGCTAAAACAGCCCCTAAGGCAAAGCCTTCTCTATTATGAGCAGTATGTTTAATTTCAATGTCATCTATAGATGATGTATATGCCACGCTATGGGTGCCTGGAGTGCCTCCTATACGTTCACTAATAATAGGAATTATCTCTTGATTATTAGTAATATGATTTACCCATGATTTTTTTAGATCTATTTGAGATAAAATTTGTTCTGCTAAAGAAATTGCTGTTCCACTAGGAGTATCTTTTTTTTCTGTATGATGTATTTCTTTCATTTCTATTTGATAACCACGGCGATTCATCATTTTGGCAAGATATGTATTTAAAGCAAAAAAGATATTGACTCCAATACTAAAATTACTACTATAAATTAAACGTCCTTGTTTTTGCTGACAAAGCTCTTCTATAAAATTCCATTGTTGAAGCCAACCTGTAGTACCTGTAGTACCAGAAACTATAGGCACATTAGCATTTAAACAAAAAGCTACATTCTGAACTACACTTCGAGGGTTTGTAAATTCTATAACTACATCCGCCTCTTGTAAGTCTTTTTCGGTAAAAGATATTCGTTTTTCAGTATCTACTCTGAAGATTATTTCATGATTGCGTTCGAGGGAAATTTTCTCTATTATTTTTCCCATTTTTCCATAGCCCAATAACCCAATTTTACTCATAAGTTTAAAATAACTTTACAATATTAATCCTATTGTTAAAAAATACTTGTTTGATTTTAGAGACATTCCAATGTTTACAAAAATAGTTATAATTTTTAATTTAAAATCTATTATTTTTACATGTGTTATAAATTATCTATTAAGATGGATAGAACGCATACTAAAAAATTATATCTTGTAATTATTTTTTTTATTGCTATAGCATTGTTGCATATTCTAATGGCTTCTTTTTCAGGATTGTGGTATGATGAAGCTTACTATAGTTTTTTTTCTGAAAATATAAGTTGGGGATATTTTGATCATCCTCCAATGATTGCATGGATGATTGGTATAGGACGATTTTTGTTTAATTATGAATTTGGGGTAAGGTTGATGAGCATAATAATGAGTATGGGAACTTTATTGGTTTTATACAAGATATTGAAACCACAAAATAAAGGCTTATTTTTTATACTTTTCTTATCCATTATTCCTTTTCAACTATTGGGTTATTTGGCTGTACCAGATATTCCATTATTATTTTGGACAACTATTTATTTATGGATATATAAAAAATTTTTAGATAATAATTATTGGTGGCAAGCTATAATATTAGGCATCTGTATGACTTTATGTATGTACAGCAAATATCATGCTCTATTAATTTTTTTAATCATCCCCTTATCTAATTTCTCTCTTTTAAAAAATATCAAATTTTATGTAGCCAATTTTATTGGAATACTATTTTTTATGCCTCATTTATTATGGCAATATCAACATCATTTTGAAACTTTGAGATTTCATCTTATATCAAGAGGAAGCCATGAATATAAATTTTTTTATACTACAGATTACATTGGTGGACAAATAGGAATTTGGGGACCACTCATTAGCTGGATTGTCTTTTGGGCATTTTGGAAGTATACGGCACAGAATAAATTTGAACGTTCTCTAAAATTTATTTTCGTAGGTGTACTAGCATTTTTTTTGTTATCCACCTATAGAGGTTTTGTTGAAGCTAATTGGACACTTGTAGCTTTCTTTCCCTGCTTCTATATTACCTATAAGTTTGTAGAAAATAAAAAAAGACTCATAAATTGGATATATATTTTATTTCCAATAGTATTGGCTTTAAGTTTTTTTGCTCGTAGTATATTGATATTCGATTATTTTCCAAGAGGTATTTTTTACCAAGATGATTTTTATGATAATCCTAATTATGCCAAAAGTTTGGCTAATGTTGCGCAACAAAATCCTATATTATTTTTGAATAATTATCAATATGCTTCACAATATCATTTTTATAGTCAAGGAAAACCAACCTCGTCTTATGGTTGGCGAATGACACAGTTTGATATGTGGCGTCTGGATAAACAATGGGTAGGAATATTTGATAGCGTCTGGATAACGCAAAAAGACAACCCTTTTGATAATTATAAAACAGATACTATAATTGATACGCGGAAAGGAAAATTTTATATGACAAAAATTAGTATAACTGAATTGCAAGATAGCTCATTTATAAAAAAACATTTTAATATAGATTATCAAGGAAGAAATTTTTAACTATTTCAAAAATATCATTGGATATTCTGTTTGTATTGTTCCATTACTAATTTTATAGAGCTTATTCTTCATTAGCTTTTTTTTCAATGGAGAGATGTAATCTATAAATAATTTTCCTCGTAAATGATCATATTCATGAAGAATAATACGAGCTGTCATGCCGTTAAATATATGTTGATGTTGTTTGAAATTTTCATCATAAAAACACATTGTTAAAGAATCTTCCCTATCTACATCAGCAGTAATTTTTGGAATACTTAGACATCCTTCGTTATAACTCCATTTCTTGCCCTCAAGCTTATGAATAATAGGATTTATAAACACTTGCTTGATACCCGGAGTATCTATATAATCTGTTTTATGGTTATTTTTAAAAATTTGTTCACTATCAACAATAAACAACTGAATACTTTTATTAACTTGTGGTGCGGCTAATCCTACTCCATTACTTTTATATAAGGTATCCCACATATCTTGAATAAGGTTAGTAATTTCAGGAGTGATATGCGATATAGGAGAAGCTACTTTTCGTAATATAGGAGATCCGTATGCAACTATGGATAAAATCATATTTTAAATTTATAACTTTTTGCAAAAATAACTTTTTTCTTTTATCTACAAAATCCTATCATATTCCATCACTTAATTCATAGAAAATTATAAACCACGATTCTTAACTAAGAACCTATAACCTACTAAAAGTATGGATATTTATTTTATAAAAACAAAAATTACTATTAACAAATTATCCTATATTTGTGGCAGTATAATATTTATCTGTGATTATGAAAATAAAAGATATTAACCCTCTTAATTTTAAAGAAACTAGGGAAGGATTTGGAGAAGGGATTTGTGAAATTGCCAAAACTAACGATAAAATAATCGCATTAACCGCCGATCTTACAGGTTCTGTTAAACTCAATGAATTTATTAAGGCTTACCCAAAAAGATTTCTACAGTGTGGTATTGCTGAAGCCAATATGATAGGTGTAGCTGCAGGATTGGCCACGGTAGGATATATCCCCTACACTACTACTTTTGCTAATTTTTCTACCTCAAGAGTATATGATCAGATAAGACAATCAGTAGCTTATTCTCAGAAAAATGTAAAAATTTGTGCTTCTCATGCGGGTATTACATTGGGAGAAGATGGAGCTACTCACCAAGTATTGGAGGATATTGGTATGATGAAAATGTTGCCAGAGATGACTGTAATTGTCCCTTGTGATTTTAATCAAACAAAATTAGCTACTCAATTGATAGCTTCATATCCTCATCCTGTTTATCTTCGATTTGGAAGACCTAAATGGACAAATTTTACAAATGAAAAATGGGAATTTGAAATAGGAAAAGCTCAAGTATTGCATAAAGGCAATGATATTACATTTTTTGCTTGCGGACATTTAGTTTGGAAAGCTATAGAAGCCGCTAAAATATTAGATCAAAAAGGTTTCAGTGTAGAGGTTATTAATATACATACAATAAAGCCATTAGATGAACAATCTATTATAAAATCATTACAAAAAACACGTTGTGCCATAGTAGCTGAAGAGCATAATATATTGGGGGGCTTAGGAGAAAGTATATCTCGAGTAGCAGCTACTTATCTACCTACACCAATAGAATTTATAGCTGTAAATGATGTATTTGGACAAAGTGGTACTCCTGAGCAACTTATAAAAAAATATGGGTTAGATACGGTAGATATTCTTAATGCGGCGGAAAAATTATTATCTCAAAAATAAACCTTTTATTCATGCGTATATGGAAACGAATAGCATGGCTTTTTATAAAAAATAGAAAAAGCCTTTTTGCAATATTATCTGTACTTACCTTGTGTATGTTGTATTTTGCTACAAAAGTAGAACTCAACTATGAGATGAGTAAAACCGCATTACCCAATAATCATAGCATTTCCCAGACCTATTTAAGATTCCAGAAAACTTTTGGAGATAAACCTGTTTTGTTGATAGGGTTTCAAAAAAAAGATTTGTTTACTGTAGAAAATTTTAATCTTTTAAAATTATTTACAGAAGAATTAAAATCTTGCAAAGGAATAGAAGGTGTTTTAAATATTACGAACATTGTGGATTTAAAGAAAGATTCTGTAACAGAAACTTTTCAAGCTATTAAAATATTTTCAGATACTATAAAAGCTAATAAAGATCTTTTACAATGTTATAAACATCTTCAAAATATTCCTTTTTACAATGGTTTAATATATAATGAAAATAACAATGTCGTACTTACCTTAGTTAATATTAATGAGAAATTATTTGCCTCCAAAAAGCGTATTTCTTTAATAGAAGATATTGAAGATGTGGTAAACAATTTTAGTAAAAAAATAGATACAGAAGTTTATATTAGTGGTTTGCCTTATACAAAAACAAAGATGGGTGTGAGGATACAACAAGAAATGATATTTTTAATTTTAATAAGTGCTACGGTTGCATTTCTTATACTTACGTTCTTTTTTAAATCATGGCAAATTGGTTTTTTATCTTTACTCGTTGTAGCGGTAGGTATTATTTGGAGTTTAGGATTAATGTTTTTACTGGGCTATAAAATCAGCTTGCTTACAGCTCTTATTCCTCCATTACTAGTTGTTATAGGTATCCCTAATAGTATTTATATTATTCATAAATATCATACCGTTTATGAGGAAATAAAAATAAAAAAACATGCTATAAGAATAGCTTTAGAGCAAATGGGAGTAGTTACTTTTATGTGTAATTTTACTACTGCTATAGGATTTATAATCTTTGCCTTTATGTCAAGTCCCTTGTTACATAATTTTGGATTAGTAACCGGTATAAGTATTTTATTATTATTTCCTGTATCT
>JBOFDP010000025.1:0-1788 GCA_051647125.1 Chitinophagaceae bacterium
TGTGTACCAGGTAGGTATGAGTGCGACAGGTAAAAAAAATCCTATGTGTGGGAAAAATTATAAAGTTGTGATGAAATATCATTCTAAAATACAGTGAAATTTATATGTATTATATCTATTATACGTATTATATCTATTTTAAGAAATTTTAAAAAAGATAAAAAATTAATCGATAGAAAAACTATTTTTTTAATTATTATTATAATACAAATTGTGATATAATGTATCTAACAACAAATAAAGCAATACATAAAATAATGTCATACAAACTTGACTTTATTATTTTGTGTGTGAGATAATGAAAAAACAAAAATAAAGATAAATAAAAAAGAGAGTATCAACCAATTTATATTATAAGTTCTAGAACTTGCCGGAACTGTAACTTATAATATATCCCCTGGGAATACTCTACTTTTGCTATACGTACAAAACGTATAAAATGTACAAATTTGGACTAGAAAAACCATTCCAAACTGTTTGTATTTATAACCCATTATATTGGATAAACTGGTTAAAATCAACTAAAATAATAATTTATTTATTAAAAATATTGATTTGTGTTTATCAAATGGGGCGAAAGTAGAGAGAAATTGATTGATACCTTCTAGTAAACGGGAGGTATTTTTTTATGCAAAAAATAAAGGCAGTGAAATTAGTAGAAACAGAATCAGCAGAACCGACAACAGGGCTAACAATACGAATAACCTCGGATATAAGCAATCGTTTAAACAAAGTGTCATATGATTTGAGGGTAACAAAGAGAGTGTTAATCAGTACGGCTATAATTAAGTTATTAGATGAGATTGAAGCTCTTGGGGTTGAGTTATGAAGATAGATAGAGTGGTTCAAAGTTGCAAAATTGTAGATGACACAAAATACAATACTAGAATATCGAAACAGGACTATACGGCAATCCCTGAGGAGAATGGAACGGTAACACTTAGAAGTAATCCAGGGAAAACAATTGCGAAAGGATTGAATGTAGGTGTAGATGTGAGGGATTTTAAGTTATATAACAGGAGTTTGATGGAGGGTTTAGGATTGGATCTAATCAGAAATAATGTCCTGGAATTTATGGAGGATATGGAAACGGATTTTAAAATGGTTGATTGTAAAAATATAGTGGTATCTTTTCATAATGCACTTACGGAATTTGGTTGCAAAAGGATAACTAACACATTTAAGGCTGAAAAAGGCGTCAAGAGAGATAGGCAATCATTAATAGGAATTAAAGGGTATAAAAATAACAATTATCAAATTAAATTATATTCTAAAAATGAAGAGAGAATGATTTCAACCTATGATAAAGACTTAATCAGAATAGAAATAATTTTAGATAAAAGAGCTATTGATATTTTGAAAGTCCAAAAAGATATAGATGATATAAAAGTGATTGAATTTTTGAAAGGGTTTTTAGAGGTGTGGAAGAGGGTTGTTGGTCGTGCTAATCAACACAATAAACCGACTTTGAATTTAATAAAAATGATAGAAAATAAAATAACAAAATAATACTATAAAAAATGTATAAAAACATATATAGTATTGTCGGTAAAATCATCATCTAAGTCAATAAAAATTGGAAAAAAAGTGTTTGAGCAAAAAATGCTGAAACATAAATAAAATAACGATAACTGTAGGATTAAGGCTTGAAAAATATGGTCCAGTTCCAGGAGCAAGTGGAGAGGGAATATATAGAGCAACTAACACTAAAATTCAAAGATGTAAAAGGTAATAACTTTATAAATTTCAGTGAGTTTATAGCTTGGGCAGACTATGAGGGTTATATAC
>JBOFDP010000026.1:0-3735 GCA_051647125.1 Chitinophagaceae bacterium
CAGAGAGGTATTAGTTTTTCAGGGAATTGACGAGGTCCATAATTATTACTACAATTACTGATAATGATGGGCAGCCCGTAGGTATCATGGTAAGCATTTACAAAATGGTCTGCCGAGGCTTTACTTGCAGAATAGGGGGAGTGAGGGTCATATTTTGTTTCTTCAGTAAAGAAGCCCGTTTCTCCTAAAGTACCAAATACTTCATCTGTAGATACTTGATAAAAAAGCACATCTTTAAATTTTCTTTTTTTCGAAATATTTTTAGTGGCATCTAATAAATATAAAGTACCCAATACATTAGTCATAGCAAAGTCAAATGGATTGGTAATAGATCTATCTACATGAGATTCTGCCGCTAGGTGAATGACAGCATCGGGTTGTTCTTTTTCAAAAACACTAACTAATATTTTGGGATCTCTAATGTCTGCCTTTATAAAGGTGTAGTTGGGAGCATGTTCTATATTTTTTAGATTTTCAAGATTCCCCGCATAAGTTAAAATATCAAGATTATAAATATGATATTGAGGATATTTTTTTACAAAATGATGAATAAGTTGAGAACCAATAAACCCAGCTCCACCAGTAATTAAGATTTTTTTTATATTCATAGTAATAAAATTATTGAATTAAAAAATAGTAGATATATAAAAATTTAAAAAATAGTAAATAAGGGATTACTTGTAAAGTAATAATATAAATGAAAGCACCAAGTAGGGTTTTTAAAAATGGTTTTGATAGATTTTGTAAAACCTTGAATAGTGTATATATATAAATGAGAATACCTATTCCAGTAGCTATTTGTATAATATAGATTTTATAATAAATATCTATAAAAAAGGTAATGCAAGTCGTCATATATAATAATGAAGTAAGATAAATAAGCATAGTTTTATAAAAATATAAAACTATGCAATGATCTTTTCGGGATAAAAAAATATTTTGTATAATGTAGGTAATAATGTGTTTTCCTGTTAAGAATATAAAACAAGCTATAGATACAGGAATAATGGTATGTATAATATCTAAAAAATTCTGAGTTTGGTTTCCAAAAATTTGTATATATATTAGATTAAGAAATAGGGCTAATCCAATAGATAATAAAACCTCAAGCACTAAGATAATTAAAAGAAAGTATATATTGAGTTCTGAAAATTTACGTTTGTTGGATTGTAGAGTTTTATGTTGATTATATGAATTCCCATTTACTGCTTCAAGAATATTCATACATAGGGCTAAGAAAAAAAGAAATATATATACATACATATACATATTATTATAATTATTATTATAGATTCTTCTTTCTCCCTCATAACGAATTTTTTCATGAATGGAATCATTGGGTACTATGTAGAAAGGTATAAAATGATGTAATGTAAATTTACTTAATGAGAGTATAGTATCTATTGCTAGTAAATTATTTTTTATAAGAGTATCTTCTTTTATGAGTGTATCTATAGGTGTTGGTTGCACTATTTTTTTTCTATAGATTTTTTGAACAGTGGTGGTATCTGGAGCTGTAATAATTGGTGAATTAGAGGGGGGTGTTGAGATAGTAGAATCTGGAATTATGGTAGTATCTATGTTTTGTAAGTATTGTATATTTTCATTAGCAAAACTGGATACGTATAAAAAAAATAAAGGAAAGATAAAAAATTTCATGGCTAACAAATTTATAGAAAAAATTTTATTTCATTAGTTCAAAATCTTTCCACCCCTTTTGTAAACTACCTTGACAAGCAATTTTGTTTGCTTGAGATAAACAAAATATTCTCCATGCTAAAAAATATTCATTAGTATAGTGTTTTAGTTCCTGTACGAGGAGAGGCAAAAATTTAGTCATTTTAATCCAAGAAGAGGGTAAAAAATTTATAATTTCTTTGTCAAGCATATCTGTAGGAACAGAACTTATTTTTTTATTTCCTTCCCATATCCTAAGCCATGTATTTTCCTCTTTTAGCTTTGTATATTCGTCCTGATCAACCTCCCATTCTGAGTAAGAAATAAGGCGAGTTATTTTTCGTACTTTTAATAATTCTTGACTTGGAATTTCTTGTAATGTTTTTGGATAGAAAATTTTTTTATCCTTATTGAAAAAAGGTAAATTACTCAGAAATAAGACAAAAACTCTACCTATATATTTTTTTAAATAGGGCATTACCGTGTAGTATCCACAAATATTGCAAGCATTAGGAGCTATCCATAGCCAAATTTGTTCTTCAGGGTTTTTGTTCATTAATTGTTCTATTTTTTCAATAGTATTTTTATCATGGTCAAACAAATCATCGTAGGGTGTAACGTTAGAAATAGGTTGCATAATTTCTTTATAAAAGGATTTTCTTTCTTCTCTAAAAAATTCACTTTTAATATTCCCAAAAGTACCAATGCCATAATCGTTATATAGGGCAAATATATCCCCTATAACAAACATATCTAATTCAAAACTTTTTTGTAAAATTTCTTTCCCAACAGGTTCAAATACCAAATGTAACATAATGATATTCCTATGATATAAATCGATGCTTTTTGTGTCTTCTTACTAAAAATCTTAAATACACTAATTCTAAAAATAAAATCATTGCTACCAGTTGATGAATAAGAGCAAACCATTCAAAAGCTCCCCATACATTAGGGGTAATATTATCTGCAAATAATACACTCCCTATGCCTAACAGTACTTGAATAGAAACTATCCATAAAAGTTTATTTCTATTTCTCAAATATAAATATCTTCCTCTTACTGTAAAAGCGTAGTATGTCCAAATCAATATTCCAATAAAAAGTAAATACCCTAAGGTGCGATGTATAAAATGAATAAGCATCCTATTTTCTACTATATTTCTTAAAAAAGGTACTCCTGGAATAAATGTATTAGGGGGAAAAAAATACCCATTAATATCAGGCCAAGTAGATGCTGCCGCTGCCGCAGGTAAAATTTCTTTATTGCCAGCCATAAAACATCCGAAGATTAATTGTAAACAAAGTATGATAATTAATATATTTAGTCCCATTGCTAATTTAGGACGTTTTATAACTTCACTTTCGTTGACTTTGTATTTTAAACCGATCCAAAGGGTGACTCCTAATAAAAACATAGCCATCATAAAATGTAAGGCTAATTTTGTAGGTCTTACATATACAGCATCTCCTACAAGTCCACTTTCTACCATTATCCACCCTATAATTCCTTGTAATCCACCTAAAATAAATAAAATAATTAAGGGACGAAGTATTCTTTTATTAAGATAATTTTTTTTCCATAAATAAAATACGCCTATCATAAAAACTACTGCAATTAAGCGTGCCCATAATCGGTGAAACCATTCCCAAAAATAAATAACTTTGAAGTCTGAGAGGGAAAATAATTGATTAATTTGTTGATATTGTTCTGTTGTTTTGTATTTTGCAAATTCTACTAACCATGCTTGTTCCGACATTGGAGGGAGTATTCCTGTAATGACCTCCCATTCTGTAATAGATAAGCCCGAGCCAGACAAACGTGTAATTCCGCCTATTAGAATTTGGTCTATTAATAATCCTATTCCAATAAACAAAAATTTAGCTAATGCCTTTTGGTCTGTATCTTTTTTGTATAACATAACTAAAAATATAATTTTTCAGGGAAAAAATTGAAGTCAAAGATAATACATTTTATAAAAAAAGTCCTTTTTTTGTAAAAATCAAATATAATAGAATATCTTTGTTAAATAGAAAGATAAACAATAAAATTATTATGAG
>JBOFDP010000027.1:0-3693 GCA_051647125.1 Chitinophagaceae bacterium
ATTTGATTCTATCAATTCTCTTTTATACGATTCTTTAATCATCGCTTGGTCGCTCAAAAATACATCCGTATAATATTGCTTCGCAAGCAAAGCCGCCCCTACACCACTTTCAGAACCCCCAAGAATAACTATTTTTTTATGAATCATATACCTACTATCTTATTTTTAAAGTAATAATTGACAACGCTACTAAGAAAATTGTTACTAACCAAAACCGTATCACAATTTTATTTTCATGATAACCTAATTTTTGAAAATGATGATGCAACGGACTCATTAAGAATAATCTTCTCCCCTCTACATATTTTCTTTTTGTATATTTAAAATAAAATACCTGCATCATTACACTTAAATTTTCTACCAAAAACACACCACAAAAAATAGGTATTAACAACTCTTTATGTACAATAAAAGAAAGTACTGCAATAATACCTCCCAAGGCAAGACTGCCTGTATCGCCCATAAATACTTGAGCAGGAAAAGCATTAAACCATAAAAATCCAATACATGCACCGATAAAAGCACCAATAAAAATAGATATCTCACCCAAGTTAGGGATAAACATCACATTAAGATATTCAGCAAAAGTAATATTAGAACTAACATAAGAAAAAATCCCTAAACCTATGCCAATAATTGCGGAAATACCTGCTACTAATCCATCTAGTCCATCGGTCAGATTTGAACCATTAGAAACTGCCACTATAACAAATATAACCACAAATAAATACAACCAAAATGTATAACCTTGCAATGCTACAGGTAATAGTTGTTTATAATTTAACTCATGTGTTTTTATAAATGGAATGGTAGTAATTACTGTATTTTTATCTACTTCTATCAACCTGTTTTTTTTATCTTTATTGTCTAACGATTTATTTAAAACTATAGGTTCTGTCTTGGAAGTTTGTATACTCTGCTTAGGAGGCTCGTATACCTCTCTCATTGTTTTTACTTGTGGATGAAAATACAATACTGTTCCGACAACAACGCCCAACATAATTTGGCCTAAAAGTTTAAATTTCCCTGCAAGTCCTTCTTTCTTTTTACAAAATACTTTAATATAATCATCTATAAATCCAATTCCCGCAAGCCATAAGGTGGATACAATCATTAGCAATATATAAATATTAAATAAAGAACAAAACAATAGTGTAGGAATAAGAATAGATATAATAATAATAATACCTCCCATGGTAGGAGTAGATTTTTTTTGTTCTTGATGAGCTAATCCTAATTCTCTATTTTCATCTTTTATTTGATATTTTTTTAAAATATTGATAATTTTTTTACCTATAACAGTAGCTATCAATAAAGCAGCAATAAAAGCCACAATAAATCTTACCGAAATATATTGAAACAAACCAATTGCTCTAAAATGAATATCATTTGCTTCTATCCAATGTAACAAATCGTAAATCATCTATTTTTTTAATATTTTAAAATATTTTAAAATGGTTTCTTTATCATCAAAATGTAGGGTTTGAGAACCCACAATTTGATAGTTTTCATGACCTTTCCCTGCTACCAAAACAATGGTATTATCTGTAGCCATAGTGAGTGCTATTTTTATAGCCATATCTCGATCCTCTACTATTAAAATTTTTTTTCTATCACTTATTTGCAAGTTCATTTGCATTTCTTCTAAAATAGTAAGCGGATTTTCATGACGTGGGTTGTCTGAAGTATAAACCACCCGATGGCTCCATTTACAAGCAACTTTCCCCATTATAGGTCTTTTGCTTTTGTCCCTATTTCCCCCACAACCCACTACAGTAATAATTTTTTGATCCTTGTTGGACATTTTATTTATATTCGATAATACATTCTCCAAAGCATCTGGAGTATGTGCATAATCTACTATTGCCATTATCTTTTGTTTTGCTGATACCAAGACCTCCATTCTTCCCCTCACCTCTCTCAAATTGCTTAACAATAATAATATCTGATATTTGTCTTCTCCTAACAATACTGCTGTAGCATATACTGCTAATAAGTTATAAGCATTGAACTCTCCTACCATTCTACATTGTACCTCTTTCCCATCTATATTTAAATGTAACCCTTCTATGCCATTGTGTAATATTTTAATTTTAAAATCAGAATTTGATTTTAAACTATAAGTATATATTTTTCCTATAGAGTTTTGTACTATTATTTTTCCATTTTTATCATCCAGATTAGTTAGTACAAAAGTATTTTTAGAAATATTGTCAAAAAACTTTTTCTTTGCCTTTATATAGTTTTCAAAAGTATGATGATAATCTAAATGGTCGTGACTAATATTGGTAAATATGGCTACTGCAAATTCAAGTCCTGCAATTCTATTTTGTTCAATAGCATGAGAACTACATTCTATAAATACATATACACAACCAGCATTATACATATTACTTATTATTTGATGAAGATGTAGGCTATCTGGCGTTGTATGAGTAGAGCATAATGTTTCCTTTCCAATTTTATTTTCTATAGTAGAAATTAAACCACACTTATAGCCTAACTCTGAAAATAATTGATACAATAATGTGGCAATTGTAGTTTTTCCATTGGTGCCGGTAACTCCTATTAATTTAAATTTTTGACTACAATCACCATAAAAATGATGTGCCATAATACCCAATGCCTCTGTAGATGAGAGTACCTGAATATAAGTAATTTCAGGTAATATATTTTCAGGCAATACCTCACACACAATTGAAACAGCACCTTTAGTAATGACTTGATGTATATATTGGTGAGAATCCGTTTGAGTTCCTTTAATCGCTACAAATATATCTCCTGATGCTATTCTCCTAGAATCATCTTTAATATCTCGAATATATTTTTGAACATCACCTTTAATAGTAATGATAGATATATTTTTTAAAATATGAGATAACTTTATCATGTTCCTAGTTTTAATGTAATAGATGTATTTTTTTTCAATAAACTACCTTCTGGTAATGATTGTTCTATAATTTTTCCTTTCCCCTGTATGGATACACGAACACCCTCTTTCCCTAATACAAAAAGAGCATCTTTTAATAACCAACCTTTCACATTAGGCATCAATCCTCGTACATACGTTGGTGAGGTATTTTCTATATTTAAAGATTTTTTATTTTTATAATCAATATTGACAAAAACATATCTATTCATAATATTATTTGAAATCTCGCTAAATACAGGTGCAGCGACACTTGACCCATAAGCTACAATACCTTTCTTATTTTGTATAAGTACAATACAAGAATATTGAGGGTTTTGGGTGGGGAAATATCCTGCAAAAGAGGTTTGATATAATTTTTGTGAATATCCTGTTGTTCCTTCTGCCACCTTCGCAGTACCGGTTTTCCCCGCTATACCATACTGAGAAGTATAAATACTTTTAGCAGTACCTTTTTTTACTACATTTTCTAAAAGTTTTTGCATCGTTTTAATAGCCTTCGCATTAGCCATTCTCTCAACTCTTATTGTAGGAGAAAATACTTTTTTAACAATTCCATCTTTACTAATGCTTTCTATCAAATAAGGTTGCATCATAACCCCATTATTAGCAAGACCATTATATACCGTCAATATTTGCAAAGGAGAACACATGACCTCATAACCAAAACTCATCCAGGGTAAAGTAGTATGGCTCCAAGAAGAATCTGTAGGCATTTTTATAAATGAAGATCTTTCTCCTGGCAATAATCCTATATTGTTATT
>JBOFDP010000028.1:0-46953 GCA_051647125.1 Chitinophagaceae bacterium
GTTCGTATAGAAGATAAGCAGGGAAGAGTTTTATTTGCCAACAGTAGTAAAAGGGTATCTGTAATATCGGAAAGTAGTGCTTACAAAACTTTGCGTATGATGCAAGGAACAGTAGATTTTGGAACAGCTCGAAGAGTAAGAAATTTGTATGATATAAGAATGCCGATGGCTGGAAAAACAGGGACTACTAATGATTATGCCGATGCTTGGTTTATAGGATTTACTCCTCAATTATTGGGTGGTGTATGGGTAGGTTGTGATGATAGATTTATTGCCTTTAAAGATGCGAATGGAGAAGGTTCTGGAGCGGCATTACCTATTTGGGCATTATTTATAAAAAAGGCGTATAAGGATAAAAGCTTAAATTTATCTTCTGTGATGGGTTTTAGAAAAACATTAATAGATGATGGTAATTTGGATAGTTATATGAATGCGGTAAAGCAAGAATCTGCTCATGTGTCAGATAGAGAAGGAGCAGAATAAAAACTTATGGACCTGTAGTTCAATGGATTAGAATCTCTGACTTCGGATCAGAGGATCTGGGTTCGAATCCCAGCGGGTTCACAAAGCCACTTTTTGAGTGGCTTTTTTTATGCCCTAAAATAAATGAGAAAGCTAATAAAATAAATGATTTCAGAGGATTATTCTAAAAGTATAAGATTGCTTTTAATTAACAAAAATTGCTTATACTTGAACCAGCATATTTTAACTAATAATTTAGTAGTCTATGAAAGTGAATTTTTTTATAAATACATTAAACTTAATCAGTTGCAACACATCAATAAAGCCAAAGAGATATGGGATTAATTACGCTAACCTAATTAAAAAAATAAAATATTTTAGTTATGGATAATACAATTGAAAAAATTCTACACAAATTTAATGAAATGGATATAAAAAATCCATACCAATACAAAAGTAATGTATATATAAGTAATGGAGACCATAGTAGTTTTTTTTAGTGTGGGATAAATCTATTTTAATAACTCCGTAGCAGGTTTATTCTCTCAATGGTTATACCATTTTAACAATGTATTGATGGATTTGAAGATAGTAGAATTGTTGATTATATTGAGGGGTTAGGTTTTAAAAAAACAAGACGATTTTATAGAGTTGGAATTAGCAAAAATATCCTTTGAGGCAAATATGCAGTACTATAAATTTGTGTTGTGGTAATAGCATATGCTTATAAGTAGAACTTGTACAGAGCCAACATCAGAAGAGTTTAAAAATATACTATTGAAAATTTTATTGATGTCTATCTATCTCTTTACAGGAAAAATGCCCATTACCCAAAAATCAAAAAAAGATATAGACGTTATCGCAATGGAAAGACCTCTTGACAAACGAAGGTACGGCAAACTTTTTATTTAGTTGCTATATACTTTTTTAAAAAGCAGCCCATATTCCAAGATATGAATTATCCTATATAGAGGGTTTACTAAATAGGACTTTTTGAGTGCATTTTTGAAAAATCGTTTACCTTTGTTTTTAATCAATATTCCAAATGTTTAAATGACTATAAATTAAAATAAGCAATGACGCAAGATTTATTAATATTAAAGCCTATTAATGATTTACTAAAAGAATCCTTTTATATTCCTTCCTGCCAACGTGGTTATAGATGGAAAAAAGAACAAGTAATCAATTTGTTAGATGATATTTGGCATTTTAGAAAAAATAGTCAAAATGAGGACACGGATGTTTTTTATTGTTTACAACCTGTGGTAGTTTCAAAACGTGCAGAAAATGAGTGGAACTTGATAGATGGGCAACAACGCCTTACCACTATTTTCATAATAATACAATACCTATAGAGGAATTAACTGAAAATAGTTTAAGTAAGAGCAAAAAAAATGTAGATTATTTTCATATTTTTCAAGCTTACCAGGCTGTGAAAGAATGGTTTGAAGAGAAAGATGGGACTACTAAAATTCATTTTTTAACTACATTATTAAACAATAATGAATCGGGTAAAAATGTAAAAGTAATTTGGTATGATGTAAGCGAAGAAAACAAGTCAAATAAATTGGCTATTGATATTTTTACTCGTTTAAATATTGGTAAAATACCACTTACAAATGCAGAATTAGTAAAAGCACTTTTTTTACGAAAAAGTAATTTTTCGCAAGAAGCAACTTTAAAACAAATACAGATTGCTACTGAGTGGGATATTATTGAAAAGAAATTGCAAGAGGATAGTTTTTGGTATTTTATTTCTAATAGTACCAATAGTAGCGAGTATGAAAATAGAATTGAATACATATTTGATTTATTAAAAGAGAAAACGAAAGACAGCGAAGACTATTATACGTTTAATGAATTTTATAAAGAATTTGAAAAGTCTAAAAAAAATGGTCAAGTTGATATTGACTCCATTTGGTTACCCGTAAAACAATATTTTCAAATATTGGAAGAGTGGTATGAGGATAAAGAGTTATATCACCTAGTTGGGTTTTTGGTAGCCAATAATGAGGGCATTAATACTATTATTAAACAGATAAAAAAAACAAAAATAGAATTTAAAAAGTGTTTAAAGAAATTGGTCAAAGGTCAATTATCTAAAAAAGATATTCAAGAGTTAGAATATAGCAACAAGGACGACAAACAAGAAATTAAAAAACGCTTATTATTGTTGAATATTCAAACAATACTCTCTACACAAGAAGCAGAAATGCGTTTTCCCTTTCATAAATATAAGCAAGAGAAATGGGATATAGAACACGTAAATTCTCAAAAAGAACTAACTATTACAGATAAAAAGCAATGGGCTGCAGACTTATTAGAATATTTTACAGGAGAAACTGAACTTCAGGAACAAAAAAATTTTGTAAAGAAACAAGTTGACCAAGATAAATACAAATATTGTAAACAATTGATAACAATAGCAGAAGGTAAAGAAGACAATGATGGAATTTCTAATTTAGCCCTGCTAGATCAAACAACGAATAGAAGTTATCGTAATGCATTTTTTCCTATCAAAAGAAAAAGGATTATTACAAACGATATGAAAGGTTTATTTATACCTATTTGTACAAAAAATTTATTTTTAAAATATTATAGTAAGCAAGTCAAGGATGTGATGTATTGGCAACAAGAAGATGCAGAGGATTATTTAGAGACAATAAAAGAAATATTAAAAGACTATTTAAATTAATAAGGAGCTTATGAATCAACAAGGGGAAAGAAAATCATTTTATCAATTATTTTCTCAGGATGATAATTTTAATATTGAAATACCTATCATCCAAAGAGATTATGCACAAGGTAGAGATAGTAAGGAAGAAGTAAGGGAATTGTTTTTAGACGCTTTAAAAAGCTATTTAGATGACGACAGACCAAACAGAGACCTAGATTTTGTATATGGTAGTGTAGAAGAAACAGAGGCTCAAAACAAGTTTATTTTATTAGACGGGCAACAAAGGCTTACTACATTGTTTTTATTACATTGGTACTTAGCTAATATTTCTGAAAAAGGTACTGAGTTTTCAAAAATGATGTTGTTGGAAGATAAGTCTAGATTTAGTTATTCTACAAGACCAACTTCTTTTGAATTTATCAATGTATTATTAAAAAATACAATTAATATTTTGGAGAATGAAGATTTGTCAGCAACTATTAAAAACCAAGCTTGGTTTTTTTTATCGTGGGATTATGATCCTACTATAAAATCAATGCTTACAATGTTGGATGCTATACATAGAAAATTTGGGGGGAATGGTTATTGCTACGAAAAACTTATACAAGAGGAACCCATTATTACTTTTTTATTTTTAGATTTAAAGAAATTTAATCTTACTGAAGATTTATATATCAAAATGAATTCAAGAGGCAAGCCACTCACTTCTTTTGAAAATTTTAAAGCTAAATTAGAGTCACATATTGAGGATTTATTTAAAGGTGTAAAACAACCTAATACTAACGTTTCTGTTAAAGAATATTTTTCCTTTAATATAGATACAAAATGGGTAGATTTATTTTGGCATTATAGAGATGCTAATAAAGGTACCTTTGATGAGGAGTTAATGAATTTTATTCGTACAATAATCATCAATAACTTTGCCATTGAAAAGAATGAAGATTTTGATAACTTTAATTCGCTTGCAGAAATTAGTTCTTATTATGAATTTGACAAACGTGAGGCACTTACAAAAAAGTGTATTAAAGGGTTAATAAATTCGTTTGACGCATTAGAAAAAGATGAAAAAGGAGGGCTTAAAAAACATTTAACAAACCCATTCTATTTTGATGAAGAAAATATTTTTAAAGAGGTATTAAATGGCAAGTTAACATATGCCCAAAGAGCTAGTTTTTATGCGTATCTACAATACTTAATTCTACATAAAGAAGAAAAAATAAACTTTCGTCAATGGATGAGGGTACTCCATAATTTAATAGAAAACACCATAATTAACAATAAAAATTTCTGTAGCGTGATAAACAGTATTAATCAGCTATTGTCACATAGTGGTGGAGATATTTTAACATTTCTTATATCGCCAGAATGTGAAATTCAATTTTTTGAATCTTGGCAAGTATCTGAAGAGATTCTAAAGGCTCAGTTAATTTATAAATCAGAGGCTTGGAAAGAAATTATTGAGGAGGCAGAGCAAAAAGTATTTCATCAAGGACAAATTGGGTATTTACTTGAATTTTCTGGTATTAGGGAATATTTTCAGACAAATAAAAATGTGAATTGGTCGGATAACGAGGATGAAAACTATATTTCTAAATTTATACTGTATAGGGAAAAATCAGTTTCATTATTTTCATTCTTTGATACTGAAGAGAATAACAACTATTTAATGGAAAGAGCATTACTTACTAAAGGGAATTATTTAATTTCAAAGAATGATAAATTAAATTTCTGTAATAAAAAAGGTGCTGACAAATATCAAATATATTATAGTTGGAAAAGGCTTTTAAGAGTAGATGAAGGTGAGGCATGGAGACAAAGGAGAGAAGTAGTTTATAAATTATTAGATGATGAAAGATATGAGCATCTGGATATAAAAGAAATAAAAGAATCTTTACAAAAAATTATTGATAATAATGAAGTGGATGATTGGCGAAAGTATTTTATTTCTGAGCATCGACTTATGGAATATGGTAAGCAAGGATTTATTTATTTTAAGCAAGAAGAAAACAAACTACCTTCAATTGAACTTTTCAATGCATCCAAGTGGAGTCACTATCATCAGAATATGTATGTGCATTATTTGTATTTAAAGTATTTTGAGGGAAAGAAAGAAAATTTTTCACCTTTTCAAACAGTGGAACACTCGGCTGTTAAAGGGTGGAATAATAATAGTTCTTGTACTTTTAAGGGGTTTACATTTAACGAAATAGAATATCAAATTTTGGTTGATAGAAAAGGGGATAAATATGTAACTAAATTTAAAGCAAAAAAATTTGATGAAAAAATAAAGGAAATTTTAAAAAATAAATTAGAAGGGGATGATGAAGCATGTGAATATCAATCTACCTCTGAAGAATCTACCTATAAATTAATTGAAAAACTTTGCCAAGAGTTAGACAAATTAAAATAATGAGTTATCTATTAGTGTGATTAGCATTGAAATAATTTTTAAGGATTTGGGTACGCTTTTTGCCGATAAGAGTTATGAGTTCTTTTTCTTCGGCTTGTTTGATTTGGGTTATAGATTTAAATTTTTGTAAAAGTAATTGTTTCGTTTTTTCTCCTATTCCATGTACCTCATCAAGCTCTGAAGATTTAAATTTTTTTAGGAAACTTTTTCTATGAAAATCGATTACAAAGCGATGAATTTCATTACGTATTTCTCGTATTAAACTCAGCGTAGGGTTATCAAAAGGCAATAAAATAGCATTATTGTCTTCAGGAAAAAAAATCTCTTCTATATTTTTTGCCAAGCTAATGGTTGGTATGGTGTGGTGAAGATGGAGTTTTTTCAAAGCTTTCATGGCAGAGGAAAGTTGCCCTTTTCCGCCATCAATTATAAGCAAATTCGGAAGTGCTTGCTGAGTGTCTTGCAAATGTTTATATCTTCTATATACAGCCTCCTCCATACTTTGAAAATCATTGCTAATAGAGGTAGATTTAATATGAAAAGTACGATAATATTTTTTGTAAGGGATACCATTCATAAAACACACCATTGCCGACACTTGGGCAGCACCCTGAAAATGAGAATTATCAAAACATTCTATATATACCGGCAATTTAGGAAGATGTAAGAGTGCTTGTAAGTCTTTTAAAACTTCTATTTTCTGCGTAGTATGATTAGATAGTATGAACAAACTTTTTTGATGAGCTTCTATATTCTGAAAACCCCATTCTAAGAGTTGTTTTTTTGTTCCTGATTTAGGGATGGTAATACATAGATTTGCATCTTCATATTCTATATAAAAAGGTACGATAATTTCCAAATTATTGCTTTTTAATCGATTGCGTAAATCTAATATGATAGTGGGCAAAAGCAGTAGTGTTTGTTCTTCTAAAGGATTATTGAATTGAAAAATATCAGATTGTAGTACGCTACCGTTTTTTATAATAATATAATTTATCCAAAGGCTATTATTGTCGCTCTTGACAGCAAAAATATCAGCATTTATATTTTTGTGTTGTACTATAAATGATTTAGCTTTAAACGTATTCAGTTCTTCAATTTTCTTTTTATAAATTTGTGCTTTTTCAAATTCTAAGTTCTTGGCAGAGACAAGCATTTTTTGTTTATATTCTTCCACTATAGGCTTTATATTTCCAGACAAAATTTTTTTTACTTGAATAATATTTTCTTCATACTCTTCCTTTGTTTGCCACCCCATACAAGGTGCTTTACAATTACCAATATGATACTCTAAACAAGGTTTTTTATAGACACTGCTTTGAATTTTCTTATGGCTTAAATCTAACTTGCAGGTACGTAATGGAATTTGTGAACGAATCAATGAAAGTAATTCTTTTACTTTATAAATAGAGGTGTATGGACCAATATATTCTTTATTATTCTTAGTCTTTTTTCTGGATAATACAATACGAGGAAAAGGTTCATCTTTAACTACTATAAAGGGATAAGTTTTATCATCTTTTAAATTAATATTGTATTTGGGTTGATGATTTTTAATAAGTGAATTTTCAAGTAAAAAGGCATCATGATCAGAGGGTGTAATGGTAAATTCTATATGTTCAAGATGATAAAGAAGTTCTTTTGTTTTATTACTGTGATTCTCAAAATTGGAAAAGTATGAATTCACTCTCTTACGTAAATTTTTAGCCTTTCCCACATAAATAATAATATTATTTTTATTATAAAATTTATAAATGCCGGGTTGTTCTGGGGTAGAACTCACGATCATTTCAAAATCTGATTTTTTCATGAATTACTTTTTTTATTGGAAAAAATGTATTTTTACAAAGGTAATTTAATATATTTCAATGAAAAAGTTTAAGCGTATTTTCTCACTTCTCAAAGAACATAAGAGTTCTGTAATTTTAGCATTATTTCTAAATTGGCTTTCTACAATATTTTCAATCTTTTCATTTGCTTCTTTACCTATTTTTTTGCAAATTATTTTTAATGTTAATATCAGTGATAGTGATATTGTAAAACCTGAAACTATTCGTTCTTCTACAGATTTTTTTCATATTATACAATATCATATTTTTCACCTTTCAAAGGTAAATGGCACGATGTGGGCAGTGGTTTTATTGTGCGGTATTGTTTTGGTAACTGTATTTTTTAGAAACTTATTTACCTATTATGCTGCCTTACTAATGAGTATGACACAATTTAAAGTTTCTAAAAAAATACGCATGCAGTTGTATCAAAAAATGATTTCTCTGCCTATAGGTGTTTTTAATGAGCATCGGAAAGGGGATTTGCTAAGCAGAGCTACCAACGATGTGATGGAGGCAGAAAACGCTTTTACTATTACAATAGATGGATTTATTAGAAATCCAATTATTGTATTAATTTATTTAACTGTATTAATTTGGCTAAGTCCTATACTTTCAATAATTCTTTTAGTATTATTGCCCCTGGTAGGATTTGTAATTGGTAAAGTAAGTAAAAATTTAAAACAATATTCTAATAATTCTTCAGTAAAAATGAGTGAATTATTTTCTATACAAGAAGAAACAATGGGCGGGATGAGGGTGATTAAAGCCTTTAGGCTACAAAAATATTTGATTCAAAAATTTAAAGCTACCAATGAAATTTTAAGGTTGTTGAGAAACTCCATAGCCCAAAGGCTATTATTGGCTTCTCCTTTATCTGAATTTTTATCAGTATCTGCTTTATGTGTAATCTTGTATATAGGTGGAAAGTTGGTTTTGGGTAATAGCATAGCAACCCTAACGGCACCGGCTTTTATTATGTATATCACTATTTTTACACAAATTATTTCTCCTGCTAAGGCTATCTCTACATCTTATTATTCTCTTCAAAAAGGAGAAGTTTCTTTTCAAAGAATAGAGGCTATTTTAAAACTAAAAAATAGAATTGAAGATGTAGAAAATCCAATTATTCTTGATAAATTTCAGGATAAAATTGAGCTTAAAAATATCTCGTTTTCTTTTCCCGGAAGAAAGGTATTAGATAATGTTTCTCTGACCATCCCAAAAGGAAAAGTAATAGCTTTAGTAGGTGCATCTGGTGCGGGTAAATCTACTTTGGTAGATTTGATTCCACGTTTTTATGACGTAGAAGAAGGAGAAATATTAATAGATGGTAAAAATATCAAGGAGGTCTCTTTAGATTCCCTACATAGCCTTTTTGGAATCGTTACCCAAGAGCCTGTGGTATTTAATGATACTATAAAAAATAATATACTTATGGGTAAAGAAAATGCCACGGATAAAGAGATAGAAGAAGTTGCCTATTGGGCACATATTGATAAAATGATAGCTTCCAAGCCTGAGGGGATGAGTTATACGGTAGGAGATAGAGGGTCAAAACTTAGTGGTGGAGAAAGACAACGACTTACTATAGCCAGAGCGCTGCTTAAAAATCCTCCTATTTTAATTTTGGATGAGGCTACTTCTGCTCTTGATACAGAAAGTGAAAAATTAGTACAAGATGCTATTTATAAAATGATGAAAAATAGAACCTCTATTGTGATTGCTCATAGATTAAGTACAATAAATAATGCAGATGAAATAGTAGTTTTAGAATCTGGAAGAATAGTAGAACAGGGAAAACATGAATTTTTGATGCAAAAGAATGGTTATTATAAAAAATTAGTAGCACTTCAAGAAATGAAATAAATACTATTTTTTTATACTATGATAAAATATTTCGTTATTGGTGTGTTGATATGGATGGTTAATAATGTATTAGCACAAAATATTTCAACTATAGAAACGGATAAATATATTGCTTCTAAAAAAGATTCTATACAACAGAATGCGATAGCTATAAAAAAAGTAAAATGGGAGAAAAAGATTGAAGAACTTCAATTGTTGGGGAGAAAGCCTAAAATAGGGTTGGTACTTAGTGGTGGTGGAGCTAAGGGATTTGCTCATATAGCAATACTTCAGATTTTAGAAAAATATAATATTACATTAGATTATATAGGAGGTACAAGTGTTGGTGCTTTACTAGGAGGCTTATACGCAGTAGGTTATAATGCGGATCAGATAGATAGTATGTTTGGAGTTATTAAGTTTAGTGAATTTTTTAAAAATCAATATTCTCGTATAGAAAAACCCTTTAGGGATAGAATTAGTAACCATGATAAATATTTGTTGAGTCTACCATTTTCTCGTAAAGGGGTTGAGTTTCCCATTTCATACTCTAATGGGCAAAAATTAGCTGATGTATTAACTCATCTTATAAGTCTGAAATCTCTCAGCATACATGATTTTTCAAAATTATCAACCCCTTTTTTTTGTATTGCAACTAATCTTCTATCGGGAAAAGAAAAAGTTTTTAACAAAGGATATTTAGTAGAAGCTATCTTGGCAAGTATGGCATTACCTTCTTTGTTTAGTCCTATAAGTATAAAAGATACTTTGTTTATTGATGGTGGAATTGTGAATAATCTACCTATAGAAGAGATGAAAAAAAAGAATATGGATCTTATCATTGCAGTTGATATTTCTGATAGAGTAGATAAACCTAGAATTAATTCTATTGTTACGTATGTGGATTATTTATTTTCGTTGATGATACAAAATAATGTAGATTATGAGGCTAAGTATGCGGATATTTTGATTATTCCGAATATAAAAAAATACTCAAGTATGAGTTTTGATGAAGGGGATTCTATATATCAAAAGGGGGTAGAGGCTATAGCGTTTTATAAACAAGAATTAGAAGATATTGCTAAGCTTTGTAAAAAATACGATACAGGAAAAAGGAAAAATGTGTTAACTGACTTGCCTAATAATATTTTAATTGATCAAATATCAGTAATAGGTTCTTCGGAGGCATTTCTAAAATCTAAAAAAGAAAAAGTAAAAATCTTAAATATAGAAGAATCTATAAAAAAATTATATGCCACTGGGTTTTATAATAAAATATACTATACGCTAGATATTCTCCACAATGGAGCTTATAAATTAAATGTTCATATGGAAGAATTACCCTATAATAATTTTTTCAAAATTGGTATTCATTATGACCAACTATATAGCTTAGGAGTATTACTAAATTATACCGCAAAGAAAAAATTTTCTTCTAATAAATTAATAAGTCAGATTGATTTTTCTATAGATGCTGTTGCTAGTAATTTATATAGAGGAGAATTACATTATTTTCAACATCATCAAATCATTCCTAATATAGGATTAAATGCCTATTATGCTTTTATAAATCCATCTATTTATACCAATCTACCAATAGAAAATATTCCTAATTTAGCTTTTAGATCTATAAATATGCAAATGTTTAATGTAGAATTTTATATTAATTATATTATTAAACAACTTTTTGCTATTAATTTAGGTTTTGAAACACAATATACAAGTTTCAAAATATCTCATAATCCATTAGTCTTTTGGGATAAAGGTTGGAATTATAATTTTTTAGGCTCTTTAGTTGTTGAAAGACGAAATAGTACATCTTTTCCCAGTTCTGGTATGTTGGGTAATGTGGAATATAAAATAATTCCTGTAGAAATTATTAATGATTTTGATATAGTTCATTCGTTAAAGGCTTCCATTGATGGGTATATTCCTATTGTGAATAATATATTTTCTATTGGATTAGGAGCTAGTGCTGGATATCTTTCTGCCAATCTTCCTAATTATATGTTTAGTATTGGAGGTACTAATAGCCAACCCTATTTTAATAATGAACAATTTATAGGGTATGATTATGCTAGTTTTTTTACTACTTTTTATATGAAAGGTAATTTTGGACTGCAGGTAAGATTTTATAAAAAACATTATATTCAAGTTGCAGGGAATATATTAACTTCTTTACGGCAAGATGTTTTGATAGGTATTCCAAAGAACTTTGTAGATTTTGATTTGCATTATGGTTTTGGTATAGGATATGGATGGGATAGCCCAATTGGTCCCATTAAATTAAGTTATAATTATGCACCTTCAGCTCGAGAATTTGCATATACCAACAATGTGCAAAAAGGATTATTCTTTATTTCTATAGGGCATGTTTTCTAATACTAATCATTGTCGTTCTCTTCTAATAAATACCCAATCAAATCTTTAAAAGACTTTTGCGTACATACAAACCAAACTCTATCTTGGGCTTTTAGTTTGGTTTGAGAATTTGGATTTATAATTTTTCCTGTTTTCTTTTCAATACAAAGAATAAGTATTTTATAAAGTTCTCTAATCTTACATTGACTTAGTGTTTTATTGGTAATTGGAGAATGTTGAGATACTACAAAATCATGCAAACGAAACTGATTATCTTGTTCAAGTACGGATACGGTATCTTCTTCTACTACTTTTTTTAAGGCCTCCAATCCCGCATCATTTCCTACTACTAAAAGCTTATCAAATGGGAATACGGCAGTTTCTTTTGTAGGTAAGGAAATGGACTCTTTTCCTCGTGTGATACATACAATATTAATACCAAATTTTTCTCTATAGGCTAAATTCCCCAATGTTTTTCCTACACTAAGAGAATTAGGATTAACGATAAAATTTTCAAAATGGAGCTCCTCCCTTAAATCTTCTGGTATATTTAATGCTTTATGATTCAAATTTTCTAAAAATTGAGTCTCTATTTTTTTGTATGATTTTGTGCTTATATTAGAGATTTTAATTAATCCCAATATGCCTAATGCAACTAAAATACTAATCATGGAGGGATTACCAAAATAATGAGAAATAACAATCATGACGAAAAATAAAGCTATAAAATATCGTAATAAAAATAAAAATATATAAAAAGTATGTTTAAGTTTTATATCATTCCATGTTTTTATTAAATCAAAGTGTTTGGAAGGCTTTTTGATAAGACCATAAATGAATGGAGACATGATTGATAAAGAAAGTCCTGTCATCACAATTTTATACCAAAACCCCAAAAAATAGGTGTGAATAAAAGGAGAAATAAAGTTGATACATAACAAGAAAATAATACTTAGAAATACACTAAAAATAATATTTTGTATAATAAAATTTTTAAGTAATTTTTTCCATATTTTATAATATCTTTCACGAGAGGAAAAGCTGTCTTCAATAATTTCTTTTTTCTCAAAATATAATCGTATTTTATAGGGAATAAAAGGATATAAATTTTCTGAATATTTTATAAAATAAGGAGTAAAAAAAGTAGTAATTACGGATACGGTTACTATAATAGGGTATATTTCATGATGGATAATCTTTAATCCTATACCTAAACTAGCGATAATAAATGAAAATTCACCTATTTGACCTAAGGAATATCCCGATTTAATAGAACGCTTTAAGGGTTCTCCCGCTATAAACGTTCCAATGCTTGCTGCAGTTGTTTTTATAAATAAAATAAGTAAAGTAATACAGATAATAGGGATAGTATAATTTATAATTATTTTAAAATCCACTAACATCCCTACGGAAACAAAAAAAACAGCGCCAAATAAATGTTTTAAAGGTTTTATAAGTTTATGGATTTTTTCAGATTCTGGAGTTTCTGCAATGATTGTACCCATTAAAAATGCTCCTAATGCGGACGAAAATCCTTGTTGGCTAGAAAATACAATAGTAGCAAAACATAAACCTATGGAGACAACCAATAAGGTTTCGTCATTCATCCATTTTTTGGTTGTTTTAAAAAGTGTTGGAATAAGAAAAATACCCAATGTAAATACAAATACTAAAAAACTAACAAGTTTTAGAATAGTCATAAAAAGCTCATTTCCTGATAATGTTTTTGTAATGCCTAAAGTAGATAGTAACACTAATAATAAGATTGCTATTAAATCTTCAAAAATTAAAATGCCAAAAACTACATTAGCTACCTTGTGTTTCATTAGCCCTAAGTCAGTATATGCTTTGATGATAATTGTAGTAGAAGAAATGCTTAACATCCCTCCCAAAAAAATACAATCCATTTTACTCCAATTCAAAAATTTCCCTAAAAAATAACCACTCATAAACATGATGATCAGCTCAAAAAAAGAAGTAATAAGACCTGTGTTTCCTACCTTGGTTATTTTTTTAAAGCTAAATTCTAATCCTAAACCAAATAATAAAAAAGCGATACCTATTTCGCCCCAAGTATTAATAGAATTAACTTCTGTAACTGTAGGGAAAATATAAAAGTGAGGACCTATCAAAAATCCAGCTACTATATATCCCAATACTACAGGCTGTTTTAGCCAGGTAAATAACAAAGTGGTAATTCCAGCTACTGAAAGAATAAGTGCTAAATCAATAAGTAATTTAGGAATTTGCATAGCGATGCAAAGTTCTAAAAAAAAATTCAAATTATATTTTTTTTATAGATAATAAAAATAATGAGATGTAAATTTTTTGAAATAGCCTAAAAAAAATAACTATTTTATTATAATGTATTAATTTCGTAATGAAATTTTTTTAAATTATTGTATTGAATTGTTAGATAAACTATTTATAACAGCAGGAAAAGTTATTGTATTGTGGATACTTTCTTTGTTATATTCCAAATCTCTTTTTGCTCAAAAATCTGTTCAATATTCCCCAGCTTATTTTGGTCCAAATGCGCTTCCTGTTCCCGAAGTATCTAATGGAAAAGTTCCAAAATATACTCAATTTGGATTTTCTTCTGATTATTCATTTGGGTTTGGAGACAGAACTGTTTCTTTGCGCTTTGATGCAGAAATACCTCTTTTCCCTAATTATATTTCATTAAAATCTTGGTTTGTTTTTTATGAGAAATTTTGGCTTACACCAACTCTTGCCCAACAACGTACTATAGAACCTTTATCGCTAACAGGAGCAACAACAGGAGATGTTTATCTACAAACTCGTTTTTTGGTATTTCAAGAAAGAACATATATACCCAATGTTATTATTGCAATTACTATAAAAACTGCCTCTGGAGGGAATTTTGAAAAACGTCGTTTTTATGATACTCCTGGATATTATTTTGATGCTACTTTTTCAAAATCTTTTTTATTACCTAATAAAATAATAAGCAATATTCAACTTGTAGGGAATCTAGGTTTTTTGTGTTGGGAAACTACCAATAGCACACAAAATGATGCTCCTATGTATGGCTTAAATCTATTATTGTCAAATAAATTTCTATCTTTAGAAAATCAAATTGGAGGTTATTGGGGGTGGATGAATAATGGCGACAAACCACTTACTTTTCGTTCAAAATTAACCTATAATTTTATCTTTTATGACCTCTTCTTGCAATATCAATATGGAATTATAGATTTTCCTTATCATCAGGTTAGGATGGGAGTGGTAGCTAATATTCCTTATCTAACACCAAAATATAAATAAATTTATTTTTCAGAATTTTTTTATAAATTTGCCTTTATTCCGGGGGTGCTTGATATACTAAAAATATATTAGGCTGAGATGAAACTCACAATACCTGAACAAGATAATGCTTGCGAAGAGAATGGAAATAATGTTTTATAAAATATCTTGCTTGCCACAGCAAGGTTTTTCTTTCGGTATAATTTTTTTAAGATTAAAAACTAAAATTTATGAAATTTTTTTTTATACCTTTTTTATTATTTTTATTTATATTGGGATATGCCCAAAATACAGAAATAGATACTGTTCATACTGCTAAAATATTAGAAGCGATTTCGTTGTCTTCTTATCGCAATATTAGTCAATCACCCGTTACTAGAGTGATACTCAATGAAAAAGATCTTCAGTATCAAAATGTTGGTACTGATTTACCATTTGCACTACAAGGTACTCCCTCCTTGGTATCTTATAGTGATGGTGGTACAGGTATCGGTTATACAGGTTTACGGTTGCGGGGATCTGATATTACTCGTATTCAGGTTACTATTAATGGAGTACCTTATAATGAACAAGAATCTCATGCTGCTTTTTTTGTTGATATTCCTGATATTATTTCTTCTTCTGCAAGTATACAAATACAAAGAGGAGTTAGTATGACTACTAGTGGCATAGGTTCTTTTGGTGGCAATATTGATATTTCTACATTTAAAGAAAGAAATTTTCCCGAACTTGAGTATAATTTTTCTTATGGTTCATTTAATACATGGCGCAATACTTTGCAAGGTTATTCAGGTAATATTTATTTAAAAAATAATATTATAAATATTGATACAAGGTTATCTTATATTACAAGTGATGGATATGTTGATAGGGCATTTTCTCGTTTGCAAAGTTATTATGTTGGAGTATCTAATTTTTATAAACAAAAATGGCTTTCTCAGTTAGTAGTTTTTGGAGGTAAAGAGAAAACCTATCAAGCCTGGGGAGGTGTTCTTCAAGATTCATTAGCGACCAATAGGAGGTATAACTATTTGGGGACGGAAAGTAACCCCCCATATAAAAATCAGACAGACAATTATTTTCAACAACATGTGCAATGGCTTAATTCTATTTTTTTTGGAAAACATATTCTTCAATCTACAACTTTTCTAACTTTAGGAAGTGGATATTATGAAGAATATAAAGCTAAACAAAAGCTAAAAAATTATTATTTATCAACTCAAGATAGTCTAATTGATCTTGTACGTAGAAAGTGGTTACGTACTTTTCTTGTGGGACAAATACTTTCGTTTTCCTATTATTTGCAGAAACATACGTTTACTTTTGGAGGAGGTTTTACAGGATATAAAGGGCAACATTTTGGAGAGGTAATTTGGACAGAAAATCCCGTAGCTAAGCATCTTCCTTTTATGTATTATGGAAACTATCCTTCTCAGAAATATGATGCTTATCTTTATGCAAAATGGAATTATGATATTAATGCGTTGTTGCATCTTTATTTGGATGTGCAGGAAAGATTTACACAATATAAAACAACAGGTTATCAAGAAGCTCCAGAGTTGCATCTTTCTACTAATTATTTTTTCTTTAATCCTAAAGTAGGATTTTCTTACACTCCTAAACAGCAAAAATTATATCTCTCTTTTGGGAAATCTTCAAAAGAACCTTCTCGTGCTGATTTTCTTGCTACACTCATTCATCCAGTAGTACCAGAACATCTTTATGATATAGAACTTGGGTATCAATTACAGTATAAAACTTTTTCTCTTTCAGCTAATTTATTTTATATGAATTATCTAAACCAATTAGTACTTACTGGACGAATAAATAATGTGGGTTCTTATATCAGAGAAAATGTAAAGCATAGTTATCGTGTAGGTGCTGAAATAATGTATACTTGGAAAGTTTTTTCTTTTTTGGAATATACAGGTAGTGCAAGTTGTAGTAGGAATAAAATACAAAATTTTACGGAATATATTTATAATGATGATAATTTACAACATACTTTTCAGTATCAAAATACTGACATTTCTTTTTCCCCTAATATGCTTCTATTTCAACAACTGAAATGGACTATTTATAGAACACTTATTGTAGGTCTAAATTATCAATATGTGGGTAAACAATATTTAGATAATACCCAAAATAATAATCGACAATTACCACAGTATCAATTTATGAATATTGATTTAAATTATACATTTAATTATAATAATTTTTCTTTTAATCTTTTTGGAAGAATTAATAATGTCCTTAATAATTTATATTCTACTAATGGTTATACATATACTTATATTTCTGAAGGGAAACGTATTAGTGATAATTATTACTTTCCCGCAGCGATTGTTAATTTTATCATTGGAATAAGATTTAAACTTGCAGCTACTGAAATATGGAAATAATTTATAAAAAGCGCCAAAAAAGTATCTACTATTTCAATAGTAGGATGTATAAAAAAATATTTATATTAATTTTTTTTCTTTAAAAACTCTTGTATTGCTTGTAATTCTTCTTTACTTATTTTAGTATTTGTTCCTAAAGCATGCATTACTAAACTTGCTTTATTATCACCAAAAAAATTTTCTAATAAGTTATTAAAATATTCTTTCCTTACAGTTTCTTTTTTTATAGAAGGTTTATAGTAATGAACCTTTTTAGAGTCATCTCGTAATACAAATCCTTTTTCATACATTAATTGTAAAAGTTTCAGTGTGGAAGTATAGCCTGTTTTTTTTTTATGCTCTAATAAAGCATGTACTTGGCGTACGGAAGCAACTTCTAATTTCCACAAAATTTGAAGTATTTCTATTTCACTTTGTGTAGGTTTTAGTTTATTTACTGGCATAATTGTAAATTTGAGTAATTTTTAATAAAAAACTTCTTTATTTCGCAACAAATCTAAACCATTTTTTGTAATTGAAGTAAGAAATTTTTCGTTGATTTGCAGAGACTTTTTTTGTGATAAAATGAAGATTATAAAAGTAGAAAAGGCTGTAAAAAATGATATGCCATCGGTAGTTACCATTGGGGTGTTTGATGGTGTCCATAGAGGACATCAATTTGTTCTTGACGAACTTTCTAAATACACATCGTTACAAAAAATACTAATTTCCTTTGATAATCATCCTGTAACTTTCTTAAAACAGAAAGATAATACAGATTTAGTACTTACTCCTTTACAAGAAAAAATCCAGCGTATAAAAAAACTCAATATAGTGGATATTTTATATCTTCTTCCTTTTAATAAAAAAATAGCCAACCTCAGTGCTAAAGATTTTTTTAAAAATTATATTTTAGATTATTTTAATCCAAAAGTGTTCTTAATGGGATATGATAATAGTTTTGGAAAAAACAAGGAGGGCAATATTAGGATGTTTCAAAATATAGCATCACAATATGATGTGAAAATAGAGTCTTTAAAATCTTTGGTTCTAGATAATCAACTATGTAGTTCTACAAGGATTCGACATTTTGTAAAATCAGGAAATATACAAGGAGCTAAACAACTTTTAGGGTATCCATATACGATGGAGGGCTTTGTTGTACATGGGCAAGAATTGGGCAGAAAAATTGGTTTTCCTACGGCAAACATGAAACTCTTATTTCCAGAAAAAATTATTCCTAAAAAGGGTGTATATGCTACAACAATAGAGATTGAAGGATTTGAAAATTTTTTTTCTGCAATGACGAATATTGGAATAAAACCCACTATTGTAGGGAACCATGATTTGAGTATAGAAACTAATATTTTTAATTTTGATGAAATGATTTATGATAAAAAAATAAAAGTATCTTTTCATCATTTTATTAGACAGGAGAAAAAATTTAGCTCCTTGGACAAACTTATTTTTCAGCTTAATATAGATAAGCAAGAAATTATTAAAATTTTAAGTTAATGAAATTGAATATAGAAGGTCGATTGGTAATGGGTATTATAAATATTACACCGGATTCTTTTTATGCTCAATCTGCCAGTTTAGTAGAAAAACATATTTTTAAAAAAGTAGAAAAACATATTATAGAAGGTGCTGATATTATAGACATAGGAGCTCAAAGTACTAGACCCAATAGTGAGCTTATTTCTTCAGAAGAAGAATTACGTCGTATACTTAACCCTCTAAAAAAAATCAGAAAAGAGTTTCCTAATATTCCTATTTCTATAGATACTTTTTATAGTGAAGTAGCTTATGCTTGTATACAAGAAAATGTACAAATAATTAATGATATTAGTGCTGGTCAAATGGATCTAAATATGTTAAATATGATTGGTCAATTTCCTCATATCTATTATGTACTTATGCATATGCAAGGGATGCCCAAAATTATGCAACAATGCCCACTATATTATACAAATGTTGTAGATGAAGTATATAGTTTCTTTCAATATCAATTAAGGTTATTAAATGAGAACAATATCCATAATATTATTCTTGATGTAGGATTTGGTTTTGGAAAAACAACAGATCATAATTATCAGCTTTTAAAAAAATTATCTCGGTTTCAAGATTTCAAAAAACCCATTCTTGTAGGTATGTCTCGTAAAAGTATGATTTATAAATTACTTAAAATTTTGCCGGAAGATGCTCTTAATGGTACAAATATTCTCAATACATTTGCCCTTTTTCAAGGTACTCAAATTCTTCGTGTACATGATGTGAAAGAGGCTAAGGAATGTATTAAATTATATGAATTTTATATATCAATATAAATAGCCTAGTGGCTATATAAATATTGATTGGTAAAAAAATACTGTTTCAATGTATGGAGAGTAACCATCAATAATTTAAGTTTTATAGCAGGTTAGTTTATGCATTAATTTATATATTGGATATACGAGATATAATAGAGTCATTCTGCAAACTGATAATGTGATTTTATTTTTAACCTTAGTTATATCAGAAAATTACCAGAGAAGGAATTTTAAACTTATTTGTTCTTCTTAAAATTTATCTTTTAGTAAGATTTAATTATCGATATATTTTCGTAACTTTACAGCAATAAAATTTAAGTTTTAAAAATATAAAAAAATAATTATGTCTACAAAATTTCCAACTGGAGTACTTCATGGATCTGAAGTACAAGAATTATTTGAACTAGCCAAAAAGCATCAATTTGCTATTCCTGCTGTAAATACTATAGGTTCCAATAGCGTGAATGCCGCAATGGAAACGGCAAAGAAGGTAAATTCTCCTATTATTATTCAATTTTCTCATGGAGGGGGTCAGTTCATTGCTGGAAAATCATTGAATAATGATAACTTAAAAGCCTGTATTTTAGGAAGTATATCTGGAGCACAGCATATTCATTTATTGGCAAAAAATTATGGGGTGAGTGTGATTATACATACTGATCATGCCACTAAATCTCATTTGCCTTGGATAGATGGATTATTGGATGCTGGAGAAAAATTTTACGAACAACATAAACAACCTTTATTTTCTTCTCACATGTTAGATTTATCAGTTGAACCAATTAAGGAAAATATTGAAATTTCTAAAAAATATCTAACTCGTATGGCAAAAATCGGTATGACATTAGAAATAGAATTAGGTGTAACTGGAGGCGAAGAAGATGGTATGGATAATACTAATGTGGAAAGTTCAAAATTGTATACTCAACCAGAAGAAGTATGTTATGCTTATGAAGAATTAAGTAAAATTAGTATGAATTTTACAATTGCTGCCTCTTTTGGAAATGTACATGGTGTATACAAACCTGGTAATGTAAAATTAGAACCTCTTATATTAAAAAATTCACAAGAATATATTTGTAAAAAGCTCAATATAAAAGGAGAAAAACCTGTAAATTTTGTATTTCATGGTGGCTCTGGTTCAGAACCTAAACAGATTACAGAAGCTTTATCTTATGGTGCTGTAAAAATGAATTTAGATACAGATTTGCAATGGGCCTCTTGGGAAGGGGTATTACAGTATTATAAGGATAATGAAACCTACTTACAAGGACAAATAGGAAATCCTAAGGGTGCTGATGAGCCTAACAAAAAGTATTATGATCCTCGTGTATGGTTGCGTAAAGGAGAAGAATCTTTTGTGAAACGTCTTACTCAATCTTATAAAGATTTAAATGCTCTGGATGTATTGAGTAGAATATAAAAGCTTATATAAAAAGAAAACTAAAAATCACTATTTATATAGTGATATAGGGGAAAAATGGAAAGTGAGTAAAGCAAGACCTTTGTAGTTATTACAAATTTTTTGAGGAGATCTGCAAATATTAGGTAGGGAATTTCCTATTTTTTATAGTGAAACAGCCGTAATTTCGCACAAAAGCGCATATTATGTGTACAAGGGGACATAGAAGAAAAAATAGAGAGCCACAAAATCTAAATTTTACTAAAAAGTGTTAAAATTTGTATTACCAAGTGTTACTTTACCTAATAACGTCTATATGAATTATATTAGCAATGTGTTTTGACACAAATTGACAATAAAACAAGGGATAGACTTTAATCTATCCCTTGTTTATATTACTATCAAACCCTTTACGTTATCGCTTTCTAAATTGTATAGGTGCAGGACGCAAGCCTAAGGCTACATTAAGTGCAGAATATTCACTATATTTCGTTGTTGTATCTATATAAGTTAGTTTTAAAACATTATTGTCTATAGTAAAAGTAGCTATTGCTCCTTCAATGAAAACTAAGCTTCTATTTAGTTTACGTCCATCTTGCACTAGCTGCTCAAGAAGAATTAAAGTTAGACCTTTTACAAATAATATTGCCTGTGCCATCTTTATAATCATAAATAAATTTATTCTTTATCCATCCCAACGTATCAGTTGTTTTAGTACCGTGAGACCAAGTGCTAATTCTAGAAGTAGGAGGAGATTCGCTGTCTCTAAGTGATGTAAAACTAGGAGCAAAAGTAGTATCGGCAAGGAAAGTTAAAATGCGGGCATATGTGTAATCCTCTGGGAAATCTCCAATTTCTCTCCAAGTAGTACCTATCAAACTTTCAGCAGTCTCTGGAGGGGGTACTACGGTTTCTTTTTTACAGCCTATAGCTACTAATAAAATAAGGAGGGAACAAGGAATGTACTTTGGTAGCTCTTGACGAATTTCATAGTGTTCATAGTGATTGGAGTTTTTTTAATTTTTTTTACTTGGTTATGGTATATAACATAACTATCGACAAAATAAGGGTAGCTATACTAATTACCCATATCATTATTTGTATTTGTTTAGAAAAACTTCTTTCAACGCTACTGATTTTTTTTTCCTAAAATTTTGTTGGAGCTATCCATTCTTTGTAAAATTTTTTCCATATCGCTTTCAGTTTTGAGGTCTATTAAATTAATAATCGCATTTTTTGTATTGTCATCAACCTTCATAGTTCCAATCTGTTGATGTATATTATTTATTTGCATACAAGAGTTAGGATTTTTTGATAATTTTAATTGTTTAAATAATTTTTTTTATAATCTTTAAACATTTTAAAGATTATCTACATTGGTAATCATTATTTTTATTTGTGAGCTTCTGAAATTCTTTTTTCTCTTCATCGCTAACATTAAAATTCAATCGTATTCTTTTATTCATAATTTAAAATATTGTATTGTAGTGATTAATGTGTAGATAATCGCTAATTTCTCTTCTGATTTGAGGATTAATTTTATTAACGATCAGGTCGTCATTAAAATCTTTTGAGACTGCTTTTTGAATAGAAACATCTTTTAGGTTGCAAAAATGCTTTGTAATGTCATTGGAAAACTTCAAACTATCACTATCTGTATTGCTCATTAAACCAAAAACAATGCTTGGAAGACGATTAACCATCGAATGCATTTGTCGGGAATCCGTAAGGCTGGCAAAAAGAAAACAGAGGTATTTACTATGAATTATTAACGAAACATAAGAAAAGCCATTGCTTATCTAAGTAATGGCTTTGTTCTTTTTCAGGGATTGAAATTGATATTTTGCTTTGCGGGCTATAGTGGCTTTTTAGTTTTCTTAAACATCATTTGTGTTTTATTGACCTTTTACCAAAATACTGGAGATTTTCCATATTGGAGTGTTCCCTGAAATTCACCTAATCTCACTTTATCAGTATAAATGATAATTGTAAATTGTGTAGCCTTAGTATCTTTAGGTTTATTTGATTTTAGGGCGGGCCATTTCATTTGCATAGTAGCTCTAATTTTATCCCCAAAATCAGGAACATCACTAATTGTATATTCTATAGTTTCCCCATCTAATACAAAGACATCGGGTTGATCTTCTGAAGCAGACATTGTACGACCATCGTTATTACTTATTACAGCTACATATATAGTAGGAATAAAACGAGGAGCTACTATTTTATCAGCTTCCAAATCGAAAGATACCATATATTCTTGCATTTTATGTGTAAGAATAGTTTCTAAATCTACATCAGGCTGTTTTTTATTATAATACACACCGGTAAATTTAAAATTGGAGATAGTAAATGTAGGCATATTTTTATTAGTAGATCCAATTACTAAAGTATCTATTACCTTAACTTCATTAGTAAGAGTTTGAGGAATAGTTCTAAGAATAGAGTCTATTACGAATTGTACTCTTTCTTCACATTCTGATTTATTAGGTGTATCTTTTTTTAATTGTTCAATAATGGATTTAAGGTTGTTAATTGTAGTTTGCATTTCATCAATTTGTTGTTGATAAACTTTCATTTTTCCATATGCTTTTTTTAGTTTTCCATTACAATTATCATATATTAAATTTTTAAAATAATTAATACGTTTTTTGAGGGTAACAATTTCATTCAAACTCTTATCATGCCTTAACTTATAATGATTAGTAATACTTATAAGTTCATTTTCAAGCGAATCAATTTTTGATAATAGGACGATTTTATCTTGTTTCAGAGCAGCTTCGCTATACATCAATTTTTTATTATTCATAAAAAAGAACCCTCCCGTGCCCAACGCCACTAATAATAATAACAAAAGTAGAATAATCCAGATAACATTATTTTTTTTCTGATTATTTCTATTAGGTTCTTTTGTAGCAGAAACCTCTCCTTCATTTGTGTAATTTTTATAATCAAAATTTGTAGGTTCGTTATAATCATTATAATTCATTTCCATAAGAAAGTAATTTATAAACTAAAAATTTTATCAAAAATAATATATTTTTTCATATGTATTAGTTAATTTTTACCTTTTATTTTTGCAATGACTGTTTCTGCAATGTGATTTGGTACAGGAGAGTAGTGGCTAAATTCCATTGTAGAACTTGCTCTTCCTGAAGTTAAGCTTCTTAGTTGAGTAACATATCCAAACATTTCACTTAAAGGTACTTTTGCTTTGATGACCTGTGCACCAGCTCTAGAATCCATACCCTCAAGCATCCCTCTTCTACGATTTAAATCTCCTGTTACGTCTCCCATGTATTGTTCTGGCGTAATAACTTCCACTTTCATTATGGGTTCAAGTAGTACAGGTTTAGCTTTTTTTGCAGCTTCTCTAAATCCTGCTTTAGCACAAAGTTCAAAAGACATTGAATCGGAGTCTACAGCATGGAAACTACCATCAAACACTCTAATTTTCATATTGTCTATTGGGTAATTTGCAAGCACACCTGTATTCATAGATTGTTCAAAGCCTTTTTGTATAGCAGGTATAAATTCTTTTGGGATAGATCCTCCAAAAAGGTCATTTACAAATTGTACATTTTTTAATGGATTTTCTGTTAACCATTTTTCTTCTGCAGGTCCTATTTCAAACATAATATCGGCAAACTTACCTCTACCTCCACTTTGTTTTTTTAATACTTCTCTATGTTCTATAGTAGTTGTGAAAGCTTCTTTATAAGCCACTTGTGGAGCTCCTTGATTAATTTCTACTTTAAATTCTCGTTTCATTCTATCTACAATGATTTCAAGATGTAGTTCTCCCATACCACTTAAGATGGTTTGTCCTGTATCTTCATCAGTTTTTACTCTAAGTGTAGGATCCTCCTCCACTAATTTTGCAATAGCCATAGACATTTTGTCTACATCTGCTTGTGTTTTAGGTTCTACCGCAATAGCAATTACAGGATCAGGGAACGTCATACTCTCTAGAATTATAGGTTTGCTTTCAACACATAAAGTATCCCCTGTTTTAATATCTTTAAAGCCTACAGCAGCACCTATATCTCCAGCTTCTATACAATCAATAGGATTTTGTTTATTAGCATGCATTTGCATAATTCTACTTATACGTTCGTTTTTACCTGTACGAGTATTAAGTACATAAGATCCCGAATCTAAATGTCCAGAATATACCCTAAAAAAGGCTAATCTCCCAACAAAAGGATCTGTCATAATTTTAAATGCCAATGCGGAGAAAGGTTCTTTTGTATCAGGTTTTCTGGTTTCTTCCACCTCTGTATTAGGATTAATACCATTTACAGCTTCTACGTCTAAAGGGCTTGGTAGATATCTTATCACAGCATCTAACGTAGTTTGTACTCCTTTATTTTTAAAAGAAGAACCACACATCATCGGTATAATGCTAATATCAATAGTAGCTTTACGGATAGCTTCATGAATTTCTTGTTCTGTAATAGAATCAGGATTTTCAAAAAATTTTTCCATTAAACTATCATCATATTCGGCTACAGACTCTATAAGATTGGCACGCCATTTAGCAACATCTTCTTTCATGTCTTCTGGGATGGGAATTTCTTCGTAAGTAGCACCTTGTGTATCTTCGTTCCAAATCATAGCTTTCATTTGGATAAGGTCTACTATGCCTTTAAATTTATCTTCTGCACCAATGGGCAATTGTAAAGGCACCGCTTTGGCGCCTAACATTTCTTTTATTTGATGTACTACATTTAAGAAATCAGCCCCAGCTCTATCCATTTTGTTTACAAATCCTATACGAGGTACTTTATATCGATTTGCTTGACGCCAAACGGTTTCAGATTGAGGTTCTACCCCAGATACTGCACAAAATAAAGCGACTAAACCATCTAGAACGCGTAAAGAACGTTCTACCTCTACAGTAAAATCCACGTGACCAGGGGTATCAATTATATTAAATTTATAAGATTTTGTATCAGGAAGATTTTTTCCTTGTGAAGTAGGAAAATTCCAATTACAAGTAGTAGCAGCTGAAGTAATTGTAATCCCCCTTTCTTGTTCTTGAGCCATCCAATCCATGGTAGCAGCGCCATCGTGTACCTCTCCTAATTTATGTGTTTTGCCAGTATAATAAAGTATTCTTTCTGTGGTGGTGGTTTTGCCTGCATCAATGTGAGCGGCTATACCAAAATTTCGTTGATATTTTAAATCTGCCATAATCTTTTTAAACTTAGATAAATATATTTAAAAGCGGGTAAAAGTACTACTTTTTTTTAACTAAAGCTTTTTTTTATAAAAAATAATTAATTAACAGTTTTACAACAAGAGGGGTTAAAGAGAAATTCTATTTATTTTGTATAAAACTAATCCTATTTATCCATATCTAAATATAGTTATAGCTTGCATCACATGGTAAGAAAATATTTTTTATGTTAAGAGAATTTTTGGTTTTTATTATTTTTTTGTATACCTTTAATAACTTTAAGTAATTAAGCACTAACTTAAAAAAAATGAATAAAAAAATTACAACGATTGGTATTTTCTTATGAAAAAAAAATTATTGATTATTGTTTTGAGCATTTTATTTTTTACAATGGCTCGATCTCAAAAAACACATTTTATTGATTCTGCTAATATGAATTTTGCAGTCAAGCCAGGAGACAATTTTTATGAATATGTCAATGGCACATGGCTAAAAAATACATCTATGCCAAAAACAGAAACATGTTGGGGCAGTTTTCATATTTTAAGGGAAAAAAGTATTCAACAATTAAGAAATTTATTAACAGAAGCTATAGAAAATCAATATACGTCTTCGGATTCTTTGGTCCGTAAAGTAGGTAAGTTTTATGCTGTTGCAATGGATTCTTTAGCTGCTGAAAAGTTAGGATATGTTCCTATTCTTGGAGATTTAAAAGCAATTGAAAAGATTAAAAATAAGAAAGATTTATTGCTACGAGTAGCACAGTTTTTTACAAAAGGGAATCAAAACTTCTTTCATTTTTATGTGGGTCAAGATGCTAAAAATGTAGCTCAATACATTGCACAATTAGGGCAAAGTGGTTTAGGTATGCCAGATAAAGACTATTATTTAAAAAAGGATTTGCGTACCTTAAAGGCACAAGAAGCATATAAAAACTACAATAAAACTTTGTTTATGCTAATAGGTAATGGTGAAAAACTAGCTACCCAAAAAGCGAATGAAGTATTTAATTTAGAAAAACAAATTGCTACATTACATTTGTCGCGTGTTGAATTGAGAAATCCTGTAAAAAGATATAATAAAATAGCAGTAGCAATTTGGAGTAAAAAAATGAAATTGCTTCAATTCCATGAATTGATACCTATTATATCTTCTGGTAAAAAAATAGATTCTTTGGTTATAGATAACCCTAGATTTTTTATAGGAATAGACTCTTTATTGGAGAAAACCTCTATCAGTGTTTTAAAAAATTATTTGGAAGCGCATCTTTTACAAGATTATGCTCCTTATTTGAGTAATGTTTTTGTAATGGCTGATTTTATATATCACCAAGCTCTTTCCGGACAAAAAGAAATACAACCTCGATATAAAAGAATGATTCAATTGACCGATAAAAGTATAGGAGAAATGTCTGGCAAATTGTATGTTGATAAATATTTTTCTTCGGAGGCTAAAGAAAAAATGATGCAATTGATTAATAATTTGCAACAAACTTTTGCAGAACGCATTAACCAACTTGCTTGGATGAGTGATAGCACAAAACAACAAGCTCAAAATAAATTGAATTTACTAACTAAAAAAATTGCTTATCCAGATACATTTAATACTTATGAGGGTTTAGTAATTACAGATAATTTGGTACAAAATATAAAAAATGTTAATCAATGGAAGTATCTTGACAACCTTAAAAAATTAGGTAAACCTATAAATAAAATAGAGTGGAGGATGACCTCTCCCACAGTAAATGCATATTATAGCCCACTGAAAAATGAAATTGCTTTTCCTGCGGGGATCCTTCAATTTCCATTTTTTGATTTTAGTGCTGACGATGCTATAAATTACGGAGGTATTGTTGCTGTAATTGGTCATGAAATTATCCATGGCTTTGATGATAAAGGTTCTCAGTTTGATGCATTAGGTAACTTAAGAAATTGGTGGACTTTTGCCGACAGAAAACTTTTTGATAGTTTAGCTCAATTGGTAGTGAATCAATATAATAATTTTACAGTTTTAGATACCATACATGTTAATGGTAAATTATGTTTGGGAGAAAATATTGCAGATTTAGGAGGGTTGATGATAGCTTATGAAGCATTTAAGAAAACACCTCAAGGGCAATCAGATAAAAAAATAGATGGATTTACTCCTGATCAACGATTTTTTCTTTCTTTTGCTCAGGTATGGAGACAAAATATACTACCTGAAACCCAAGCAAGGTTTATTCTTGTTGATCCACATTCTCCATCCCAATATCGTTGTAATGGTCCAGTAGTACATATGCAAGCTTTTTATGATGCTTTTGATATAAATCCTGACCAAAAAATGTATTTACCCGTAGAAAAACGCATTAAAATTTGGTAATTTTAAAAAATGCTATCAGGGTATAAATTTTTATTAAAGGGAGGGTTTTTTATCTTAAAAAATAATTTTTTTTATTTTTTAAAAATATTTCTTAATTTTACGGTTAATAAACTAACTTAAATATATAACTCTTATGTCTGAAGTAACTAAAAAAAATAGTATCCCAGTAATTAAAGTAGATAGAGATGTGTCAAGCATTGTTTCTTGGGTAGCCCCTTTTCTTTGTGTAATATTAGGATATTGCATTTGGAGATTTTTATTAGGGGATCCTTCTAATTTTACTAAACCTGATATGTCAGGTGGATTTTGGCCTCAACACCATGGTCCTAAAGGAGCATTAGTAAGAATGTACGATGGTGGTATTATTGTTCCCCTGTTGTTAGGGTTATTGATGATAGTAATTACATTTTCTATAGAAAGATTTTTTGTAATCCTGAAGGTATCTGGAAAAAAATCTCAAGCTCAATTTGTAAAACTTGTACAGTATTATTTAGCTCAAAAAGAGATAGATCAAGCCTTGAAAGAATGTGATAAACAAAAAGGCTCTTTGGCAAATGTAATGCGTTCTGGTTTGGAAGAATACAAGAAAATGATTGATACTCCAGAATTGAATAAAGAACAAAAAGTTTTATCTATAAAAAAAGAAATAGATGAGGCCATTGCCAGGGAATTACCTACAATAGAAAAAAACTTAGTCTTTTTGTCTACAATTACCTCTTTGGGTACTTTAGTTGCATTATTAGGTACGGTTATAGGTATGATTAGAGCCTTCTCTGCATTAGGAGAAGAAGGTGGAGGTGCAGGTGCTGCTACTCAGCTTGCTGTAGGTATTTCTGAAGCCTTATATAATACGGCTACAGGTATTGCCACAGGTGCATTGGCATTGATGATGTATAATGTGTTTACTACAAGAATTGATAAAATTACTTTTGGTATGGACGAAGCGGGCTATACGCTTACTCAAAGTTTTGCTTCATTATACGAATAATAATTTTTTAAACTCATAAATTAAAGCGACATTATGTCTCAATTTAAGGTAAAAAAGAAAAGTACATGGGTAGACATGACTGCATTTTGTGATGTAGGATTTCTATTACTCACGTTCTTTATCTTAGCAACAAAATTTAAAGCTCCAGAGCCAGTTGAAATAAAGGCACCTGGATCTGTAGCAAGTGCTTCTGTGCCAGATGATAATGTCATTACGATACTTTTTGATAAAGAAGGGCGTGTGTTTATAGGTAGCGATAAGGAAGAAATTAAGGGAGTAATGCTTAATAATGTAAATCAAAAATATAATTTAGGACTTACTTCTGAGGAAATCGCTTATTGTATAAAAAATGTTAATAGTATAGGCGTACCTGTTTCCCAGCTTAAAACTTTAGCTAATGGAGGTATTGCCGAAAAAGATCAAATTGGGATTCCTTGTGATTCTACCGCCAATGAGCTTACTGATTGGTTGGCAGGGTTGTTTGCTTATCAAGGTAAAGCTGCCCAGTTTATGGTCAAAGGAGATGAAAATGCACCTTATATTGTTTTTGATAATATCAAAAAAGCTTTTATGGCAAATAGATTATTGATGATTAATTTAATTACTAGTCAAGAACAAGTACCAGTAGGTACTCCTTTATATAATAAACAAAATAGAATAGAAAAATAAATATTAAATTTTTAACTTTAGTAAAATAAAATTATTATGGCAGATATAGGCGAAAGCAGTGGTGGTGGTCATAAAAAAGGCAGTAAAAGAAGGTCTAAAAAGATGGTGGCAAGAGCAGATCTTACCCCATTGGTAGATTTAGCCTTCTTGCTTATTACATTCTTTATTTTTACGACAACCATGTCAAGTCCATCCGCAATGAAGCTTCCGTTTCCTGATGATACGGCTCAACAAGATGAACAACAAAAAGTAGCTGAATCAGGAGTATGGACAATTATTATAACAGAGGATAATGCTAATGCAGGAAAATATTTATTTTATCCAGGAAGACTGGCATCTGATGGTTCAAACCTTTATTCTTTGAAAGATCCAGAAATTCAAAATCGATTAAAAGAAGTAATGAATTTAAAAGGAAACCCTACAATAAGAGATTTGATTTTATATGGTCAGAATCAGGCAAAGAATGTAAATGTTGATTATGTGTTAGTGGTTAAGCCATTAAACGAATCACATTTTAAAGATGTAGTAAGTATTTTGGATGAAGTATTGATTACAGATGTAGCTTTTTATACATTGCAAAAAATACAAGACCAAGAACTTGTATTGGTAAAACAAAAGTTAAGACAATAACAGCTTAACTGCATAAAAGTAGAAAAAATATGAAAGATCCTAATCAAGTATTGAAAAGTGAATTTTTGGATATTGTTTTTAATGGTAAAAATAAGGCTTATGGAGCTTATTACATGGAGAAAACGTATACTCAAAGATTATGGTTGGCTGTGGGTATTTCAGCCTTTTTAGTAGCATTAGTTTTTGTAACTACTGCAATTGTTTCAAAAGTAAAAAAACCGGTGGTTCAACCAAAACCTCTTGTCATTACATTTACTAATGTAGCGAATACCCCAAAGAGAGATATTCCACCACCACCACCACCACCAGCTCCGAAGGTAAAGGTTACAAAATTTACAGATGTAAATATTGTGAAAGATAATGAAGTGCAAGCTAATGAAAGACCTGTTATTAGAGTGCAAGATATAAAAGGACTTATAGGGAAAGCCAATGTACAGGGCAATGATGAAACTGTTAAATTTATGCCACCACCAGCCGCCGCTGTAGAAGGTGGAGGTGATATAGTATTTGATGCTGGAGGTGTAGAAATACTAGCAGAGAAACCAAGAGAATGGGAAAAATTTTTAAGAAGAACATTACGTGCTAATATCCCTACAGACAATGGTGCTCCTGTGGGTACTTACAGAGTGTTAATTGAATTTGTAATTGAGAGAGATGGTTCTATTTCTAAGATTAGATCCTTATCTAAATGTGGTTATGGTATGGAGGAAGAGGCAATCAGGGTGTTAAAACTTTGTCCTGCATGGTCTCCAGGTTTGGTGAGTGGTAAACCAGTTAGGTCTTATTTTACTCAACCTATTACTTTTGAGGTAACAGGAGAATAAATAATGGAAAAATTAATCATGTAAAACTTCTACTCTAAGGTCATTCTAAAAAATGACCTTTTTTTTTATTTATGATATTATTTTTTTAGAGGATTTTTATTGAAATTATATACTCTCATTATTATAAATTTTTATTTTTTTCCTAAAGATTATATTATAAATTTGTAGCCATTTGAGAGAAAATGTTTGTAGACAAAATATATGCATTTAGAATAATAGGAATCAATTATAATAAATCTGATGTACATACAAGGGGTTTATTTGTATTGAAAGAAAATTATTATAGAAAGTTATTAGAGCAATCTAAAACTATGCCTGTAGAAGATGTATTTGTAACTTCTACTTGTAATAGAACTGAAATTTATGGTTTATCTGCTTGTGCAAATGATTTGATAGATTTGTTGTGTATTTATACTGAAGGAGATAGAGAATTATTTTTAAAGAATGCTTATATTTATGAGGGAGAAGAGGCTATTGCTCATTTGTTTAGAGTGGCGGCAGGTTTAGACTCTCAAATTTTGGGTGATTACGAAGTACAAGGGCAGATAAAACGAAGTTTTCAAATTGCCAGAGAAATAATAACTATTAGTGGATATACAGAAAAATTAATTAGTCATGTTTTTGAATCTGCTAAAAAAATAAAAACCAAAACCCAACTTAGTGGAGGTACTGTATCTGTATCGTTTGCTGCGGTGGAATATATATTAGAAAACTATCAATATCAGCGTGCTGATTTATCTATTGTATTATTAGGATTGGGAAAAATTGGGAGGAGTACTTGTAAAAATTTTGTAACGTATATGCAAACCCGAAATATTACTGTGGTTAATCGTACACTTCATAAAGCCAAGTATTTAGCAGAAAAGTTAGGTATTGACTATGTTCCTTTTGAGGAACAAACAGAGGTTACTCAGCATGCTGATATTATTATAGTATCTACCAATTCCTTGCATCCAACAGTAACCATTGAGAGCGTGAATAAAAATAAACCTCAATGTATTATTGATTTGTCCATCCCCTCCAATGTGTCAAGTGATGTTAAAGAATTACCCCATGTAGATTTTATAGATATAGATAATTTGTCTAAGATTATAGATAAAACTTTACAAAGTAGACAACAAGAAATTCCAAAGGCAGAAGAGATTATTAAAAAATATCAAAAAATGTTTAATCTCTGGGTGGCATATCGCCCGAATGCTTATATTTTAAATCAAACTAAGTATTTATTTCAAGCCATAAAAGAAAAATATTGTATTGTAGATACAACAACAGATGAGGAAATTAAAAAAATTATCAATATTTTGGCATTGAAAGGAAAATCTAAAAATCTTAACGGAGCTGATATAATAGGAGCAATTGCTGATTTTATAGAAAAAATACAGTATAAAATACTATGATTATAAAAATAGGTACTCGTCATAGTTTATTAGCTTTATGGCAAGCGGAAAAAGTAGCTTGTTTGTTGCAAGAAAAAGGGTTTGATACAGAAATTGTAAAAATAAAAAGTGATGGAGATAAAGATTTGATAAATCCATTGTATAAAATGAATATACAAGGTGTTTTTACAAAGGCTTTGGATATGGCTTTGCTTAATAAGAAGATAGATATTGCGGTTCATTCCTACAAAGATATTCCTACTATATTAGCAGAAAAACTGAAGGTAATTGCGGTCATGCCGAGAGATGCTGTAAATGATATACTTATATATAAAACAGACCCTTGTACATGGCCTACAAATGCTTGTATTGCTAGTAGTAGTTTCCGTAGACGTGCACAATGGCTATATAAATTTCCGAGTCATATATTTACCGATGTGAGGGGTAATATTCATACGCGGCTTCAGAAACTGGATACTAATGATTGGCAAGCAATGATTCTTTCCTGTGCGGGTTTGAAAAGAATGGGCATGGAGCTTAAAAATACAAAAATACTTTCTTGGATGATACCTGCTCCTGCACAAGGTTGTATTGCTATAGTGGGAAAAGAAAATGATGAAAAAATACAACAGGCTTGTTTATCCTTAAATGATACACATACTGCTCTTTGTACACGTATAGAACGTTTGTTTTTGAAATCCTTATTGGGAGGATGTTCGTTGCCGATTGGTGCTTTAGCTACTATTGCTAATGATACTGTGTTTTTTAAAGGTAATGTTACTACACCAGATGGAAAATTATCTTTTGATGTGGAGATAGACAAACCAATACATCAAGCTATAGAAATAGGAGTACTTGCAGCACAAGAAATTTTGAAACAACAACCCCATATTATACAAAAAATTCAATATTTAAAAAATGGATAAACCTATTCGCGTACTCTTCACTAAACAGTTGAGTAAGCAAATAATAAATAGATTTTTTGATTCTCATTTTGAGATAATTAGCTGTCCATTTATTGATATAGTGTATGATATAGTTGATAAGGAAAAAATATGTAAACTATTACAAGAACATATTGATATTATTATAACTAGTCAAAATGTGGTACAATCTTTATTAGAAAATTTTGGAGCAGAAATGTTAGCCAAAGCTACATGGAAAATATATTGTATAGGATTTGCTACTAAAGACAAAATACAAACTTATTTTATCCAATCTACAATTATATGTACAGCTAAAGATATCCGAAATTTGTCAGATAAGATAATACTTTTAGATAAGGATAAGTTTTACTTTTTGGGAAGTAATATTCGTCAGCAATATTGGATAGATAAATTGCATAAGCATTATAAAAAAGTAGAAGAATATTGGATATATCATACAGTATTAAAACCACAAAAAATAGATTGTAAAAATTATCAAGCTATTGTATTTCTTAGTCCAAGTGCCGTAGATTCATTTTTTTTAGAAAATCATATTTCTGAACATATACAACTTTTTGCTATTGGTAATACTACGGCAAAAACTATTTCAAAATATATAAATTATCATGTACTCGTTCCTTCAAACCCTACGGTAAAGGATTTGTTAGATAGAATGAGATGGTATTTTAAGTCTAACAAATAAAAATTGATTTCATCCCAATCAAATAAATGTACTTTTGCCTAACAAAGGAATAAATATGGAGATATGGTATTATATTTTGTGTTCTGAATATATGCCTAATCCTATCACAAGGTAAAGCAAGCAAATTTACAGGATATTTTATATTTCATTCTTAATTTCGTAACTTTGCATTAAATAAAATTATATAATTTAACTATGGGACTTTTTAATTCAAATTCTTCAAATCCAATTTTAAATGAAAAAAGGTTTGCTAATGCTGAACGTTCTACTATTGTAATAGATAATAACACAATGACAGCAAAAGGAACTTATCTAAAATTTGGTTTTTTGTTTTTAATGCTTATGGCAGCAGCAGTATTTACTTGGAATGCTACTTTTTCGGGTAAAGATATAAAGACATGGGTATATGCCTCTGTATTTATTGGTTTTGCTTTAGCATTGGTGATGAGCTTTTCTCCTAAAACAGCCCAATATATTTCTCCTATTTATGCGATTTGTGAGGGTGTTGCCTTAGGTGGTTTATCCGCCTTGGTACAATTTGCGTTTAAGGAGATGAATCAAATGATTATTGTGCAAGCAGTACTGCTTACTTTTTGTGTGGTGCTAGTAATGTATGCAATTTTTATATTTAGGATTATTAAAGTTACTGATAGGTTGCGTACTATCATTGTATCTGCCATTTTTGGGATTATGATTTTTTATGTTATTGCTATGATATTAAGATTTTTTAATATAGAAATGCCATTATTACATGATAGTGGTCCTTTTGGAATTATTTTTTCTTTAATAGTGGTTGGAGTAGCTGCATTTAGCTTATTATTAGATTTTGATATGATAGAAAAAGGTTCTCAAATGGGTATGCCTAAGTATATGGAATGGTATGGTGCCTTTGGTTTAATGGTAACTATTGTGTGGTTGTATATTGAAATTTTACAGTTATTGATGAAGTTGAATAGAAAGTAAGAAGTTTTCAAATATTCAAAATTATTTTTATAGAAGAATTAAAGAAGGAAAATCTCATGAAAATATTATTATGTTTTGATGAGATTTTTTAGAATAAATATTTAATCCCTAAGCCTACACTTCCCCAAATTACATCTGTTGGGTGAAAGCCATATCCTGCAGTAAAAGGAACTTTATAGCCTATTGTAGGACGGACATCTAATGATAATACAAAAGGAATCGGCTTTTTTAAATTTATAAAAGAATATTCCACCCCTATATTACCTACTATGCCTAGTGCTAATCTAAAATCATCTCCTTTATATAACCTGCTATCTACTGATAAATAGAAATTATTATTTTCAGGTTCTAAATTAATGCCTAATCCTATAGTGGCTCCTATTCCTGCATACCAACTAAATCCGCTTATCTTGCTTATACTAAAAGGGAACACCCAATCTTTGATAATAGTAGGGGATATGTATACCCATTGCCTTGATCCAGCAATAGAATTAATCATCAAAGGATTATAATTTTTAAAAGTATATTTATTGCCTGTTTGATTGAGGTAATTAACTTCAAGATCTATATTAATACGAGTATATTCTGAAGTAGGCACAATCAATGTGATTGCACCATTTGCTGTAAAGCCTCCTCCAATACGAATACCAATTTGTCGATTTCCTTTTTTGTGGAATCCTTCACCTATTCTTTTGATATCATTAAGTATAAGTTTATTGGCATCTACTTTTTGAGCTTGTATATTGATGGTATACCCTATAGATATTACAAGTATAGAGAAAAGTATTTTTTTCATGAATTATATTTTTTTATTGTTTGATAAATTTATTTAGCTGCTCGTACTTCTATAGTAATAACTTTCTTGAATTCTCCACTTTTATTAATGGAGGTTACCATTAAAGGATAGAAATTTTTTCCATACATTTTTGAGACGGCATTTAGATTTTTCCATAAAATATCGATACTTCCATCATTATTGATAATATAATCTATTTCAGGGTTTGAGCCATACCAACCTAGAGGTCCAAATTGTCCAGAGGATCGTTGTTCAGTTGCTTTTATTATTTTAGCTTGTGGTATTTTTAGAGGAATAGATTTTGTGGTATAGGCGTCATTAAATCCGGAGGTCCTAAAAATTGTAAGATCTAGTTCATGATATATAAGTTCAGTTTCATTGGGTGTAATCCATTTTACTTTATTTTTATTTGATGGATCTGTTAAAATGGAAACCGTATGAAAAAGTTTTGCTAAACCTATGGAATCTTTCTTAACAATAGTTTTTGTAATAGTGTCATAAAGACAAAATACAGTGTGGGATAAATCTCCAGCATGATTATAATTATAGTTTTTATAGGTAAGCCATGCTACTAATATTTGATTATCAGATACAGCAATTTTAGGAATTCCTGCGGCTATGTTTGAGGATTTTTGATATTCAGATAAATTAATACCATCGGGGGTAATTCCTATAGAACCCTCTTTTACTATAGCAGGGGATTTAAATGGTATTATATTTAAGATAACATTTTTAGGATATTTTTCCTCAATAGTAGCTTTCCATATCTTAAGATTAATATCATCGCCATCATTTTTATAGGCATAACAAGGAATGTTACCTGAGGGGAGAAAATTATCTAAAAAATTATTATCATAAAAGGGGGTAACTATAGTGGCAGCGACAGTACCATTTTCAAATACTGCAATATCTCCTATGCGAGTATGAGTAACATTACCTCCATATCCGGCAGAAGCTTTAGGAGGGCGTATAATATATCTCCCAAAATAGGTACTTTTATTATCCGTATTAGCTGTAAACATACCCATAGCTCTTGGATAGGCATCTCCGTGAGATAGTTGGTAAAATTGTTTGGTAGGGGGGTGATATAATGTACGTTGATCAAAGCAATGAGAATAGGTATTACCACCTTGTAGAGGTAAAGACTGTCCAAAATTTACAGTATTATTACTTACAATGCTGTAGTAAGAATATTGATGTCCTTCCCCTGTAAAACAACTAAATATGGCAATCTCCTCCTTGTCTGGATTGTAGGATAATCTGCCTGATCCTGATCCGCCGGGGTTGCCGGCAGTCGTTTGCCCATTATCTTTACTATCAGCACCTAAGATAATGTGATCGGTTATAAATTTACCATTTGGATTATTTTTGGATAACCTCATTTCTAGGTTGTTATAAAGATTGTTTTGTTTCATTAAAATAAGATAATTTTCATGTTTATCTTTTGTAAATCCAAGCATTCCTATCGCTCCTTTAGGACTTAAAGTACCTTCAGAGGCATCTTGTTGTGTTACTTTTGTGCAACCTAAAATACTAAATGTAATAACTACAATGATGATATTTTTTAATTTCATATATTTAAAATAAAGTTTAATAATAGTGTGTAAAATGGATTGAGAAAAAAGATATAATTATTTTAAGATAGTTTGATTTCTATCAGCTCCTACAGAGATAATTTTAATTTCTGAATCTAACTGTTTTTCTATAAAGTCAATATATATTCTTGCTGGAGTAGGTAAATCTGCAAGTGTTTGGACAGATGAAATATCTTTTTGCCATCCTTTAAATATTTGATATACAGGAGTTACTTTATCAAGATGTTCCATATCTACCTCTGTATCTGTTTCTTGGTATTTAATACAAATAGGAATTTCTGAAAAATGAGATAAGACATCTATTTTTGTTATAGCAATTTGATCAATACCATTAACCATACAGGCATATTTTAGTAAAGGAATATCTAACCATCCACAACGTCGTTTTCTGCCTGTAGTAGCTCCAAATTCATGACCTATTTCTCGTATTTTATCTCCGTATTCATTATTTTGTTCTGTAGGAAAATCTCCATTGCCAACCCGAGTAGTATAGGCTTTCATGATACCTAAAATATGGTTTACTTTTTTAGGAGAAACCCCAAGCCCTATACAAGCTCCTGCTGCCATTGTATTAGAAGAGGTGACGAAAGGGTATGTCCCAAAATCATTGTCTAACAAAAAACCTTGAGCTCCTTCTGCAAGAATTTTCTTGTCTTTTTGGGAAGCTAAATAATAAGAAGTATCTTTTATATTAAATGTACGACATACTTCTGCGGCTTCTATCCATTCCTCCCATTTTTTATCCTCCAACCTAATATGAATGCATTGCTTTAAATGTTGTTCTATATGATATTTTAACATAGCTTTATAATTGCTTTCTAAAAGAAATTTGATTTTAAATCCGTGCCGACTTACTTTATCAGTATAGGTAGGACCTATCCCTTTTTGGGTAGAACCTATAGGATTTTTACTATTTTGTTCATCATAGCTATCTAATAATTCGTGAGTAGGAAGTATAAGATGTGCATTAGAAGAAATGATAACATTTGATGTAATATCTCGACCAATGAGCTGATTGACTTTCTTAATTTCTTCTACCAAAATTTTTGGATTAATAACTACGCCATTGCCAATGATATTGATTGTATTATTTTGTATCACACCCGAAGGTAGCGTATGAAGTACTATTTTTTTATTATCCCACACTAAGGTATGTCCTGCATTCGGTCCTCCTTGATAGCGACATATAATAGTATAATTCTTACTTAATAAATCCACTATCTTGCCTTTTCCCTCATCACCCCACTGCATTCCAAATAATATATCCATTAAATGTTATAAATCTTTGTTTAAGTAAAATCTTACAAAGTTATTCTTTTTTTGCAAAGTTATTCTTTTTTTGTTGAAAAAGATTACCTTTCATGGTGTAGATAAAAAAGAATGTAAGAAGAATCATAATGAAGTTGATAAACAAATTTATTATTTTTATTGCAATGTATTCATTGGGATTTTCTCAAATTAAAGATTCTGTATTGGTATACACTAATATTTCTAATAGATATAATGCCAAATCCATAGAAATTATTCCGCTTACTAAGCTATAATAGACAGGACAAATACATCTCAATAAAATGCTCCAATATACAGTACAGGCTTATAATACAAGAATCAATATTACCATTGCCGATACTACTATAGGTTTTGATCCTTCCGGGCTAAGAGACCTCGGGAGTAATCGTTCCTTAGGATTAATTAATGGAAAGAGAAAGAGCCTGAGTTCTTTGGTATTTACTACTACTCATGGTAGTAGAGAAGTGAGATTTGACCTAAAAACCTTACTCTTGGGAGCAAAACTAATTTGGCTTTTTTGGGACAACCTTCGGTATCAAAGTAGGGTCTAACTTTCTAATGTTTAGAGTAAGAAAAAATACTATTGAATAGGGATAATTTTATTTGTTTCTAAATTATTATTTTTGCTAAAAAGTATTAGACATAATGATGAATCCATTGATAGAGCAGTATATAGAACAACATACTTCTTTTGGAGATGAGCAGTTGGCAGAAGTGGAGCGTTTTACTCAGGAAATATTACCTTCAGGGTTTCATATGCTTAGTGGTAGAGTGCAAGGGGCTTTTTTATATTTAATGTGTAAACTATTGCAACCCAAGCATATTATAGAGATAGGTACTTTTACGGGATATAGTACACTTTGTTTTGCAAAATCGTTGAGTGAAGGAGGAAAGATAACCACCATAGAGCAAGATACATTAGCAGCGGGTTATGCTCAAAATTTTTTTAATAAGTTTGAATGTGCTTCCAAAATAAAACTTTGTGTGGGGAAAGCTACAGAAGTACTTCCTACGCTTAAGGAAGGTTTTGATATGGCGTTTGTAGATGCGGATAAGATAAATACTTTGTGGTATGTAGAATATTTACTAGAAAAAATAAATACAGGTGGATGTATTTTGGTAGATAATGCTTTTTATCATGGAGAGGTAATAAAAAATCCTTGTGAAAGCAAGGCAGGTAGGGCGATTCAGGCATTTAACGAAGCTATAAAAAAGAAAAAAAATATAGAAACTTCTTTAATTAGTATACGTGATGGTTTGTGGTTTATTAGAAAACCTTAAATTTGCATTAAATTTTTTAATAATCGAATTTAATCTATGCAATATTTAAAAAAATTCTTATTTTATTTTTGCTTCTTTTTAAGCATAGCTTCGTTTGGGCAAGCTCCATCTAATGAGACTAGTAAAAATGAAAGTTTAAAAACTCAGGTATTAAATTATATTACCCAATATAAGAATATAGCAATGGAAGAAATGGTACGTTCGGGCATACCTGCTTCTATTACGTTGGCACAAGGTATTTTAGAATCAGGGTTTGGGAAGAGTGTGCTTTCTTTGAAGAGTAATAACCATTTTGGGATAAAATGTAGAAATGATTGGAAAGGGGAAAAGGTGTATCATGATGATGATAGAAGTCAGGAATGTTTTAGGAAATACTTGAATCCTAAAGAATCATATAAAGATCATTCTGATTTTTTGAGGAAATCTTCTCGTTATGCTTCTTTGTTTGAGTTAGAAAAAAATGATTACCATAGTTGGAGTCATGGATTAAGGAAAGCCGGTTATGCTACTGATCCAGCTTATGCTACTCGGCTTATAAATGTAATAGAATCGTACAATCTTAATCAGTATACTTTGCAAGTATTGAGTGGTGATTTTAACCCAGAGGTAGATTCTATTGTAGTTAAAAACAACCAAATTCAGGACAGTAATATTGTTTCATCTTCATCTACAACGGGTATTGCAGATTCTGTATCTAAAAATATACCTCCTGTCTATGGCGAATATGAGCTTAATAAGGTGTTTTTAATAAATAATTTGAAAGTGTTATGTATAGATTCTGGGACTTCGTTGTTGCCTATTGCTGTGATTAATGACGTCGATTTGTCAAATTTGTATGAATATAACGATTTGGAATACAATCCTAATCACAATGAATTGATAGTCAAAAAAGGTTTAATATTTTTAGAACCTAAAAGACGAAATAATAAAGTATATTTTTACTTAGCTAAGGGCAATGAAACGATGTATGATATTGCACAAAAAACAGGGATAAGATTAAATTCATTATTAGAATTAAATGATTTAAAGGCAGAAGATAGTCCTAAGGCAGAAGAAAAAATTGCATTGTTAGAAAAAATAGGTCGACGTCCTAAAATAAACTATAATTAAACTATGCATAAAGAGATTAAAGTACATGATAAATATTTTGTTCCTTTCATTTCTGAAGAGAAAATTTATTCGGCAGTGTGTCATATTGCTGATATATTGAATAAAGATTATGCAGGAAAAAATCCCTTGTGTATACCTCTTTTGAATGGTACTTTTATGTTTACCGCTGATTTGTTTAAGCAATTGACAATAGATATAGAAGTATGTTTTGTAAAATTGGCATCTTATAAAGGAGTTCAATCTACAGGACATATTATTACTGCTATTGGTATGGAAAAAAATATTACGGATAGAGATGTAATTATTATAGATGATATTTTAGATACAGGAAAAACTTTGCATCATTTTATTTCTGGATTGTATGAACAAAAACCTAAAAGTATAAAATCTGTAGTATTATTATATAAACCAGATTCTACCGTTTATCCCATAAAACCAGATTATTGGGGGCTTTCTATTCCTTCCAAATTTGTATTAGGATACGGATTGGATTATGATGGATTGGGTAGAAATTTCCCTTCTTTATATTGTTTGAAAGAAGAAAATACATAATTTTGCTTATGAAGAAAGCTATAAAATTTAGCGCTAATATTAATAAAATTGCTACATTAAGAAATTCTCGTGGTGGAGATATTCCCAATTTAATACAATGTGCTAAAGATATACAAATATGGGGTGTGGATGGAATTACTGTACATCCTCGTCCTGATGAAAGGCATATTCGCTATCAAGATGTACGGATGTTGAAAGAAATTATTACTACGGAGTTTAATATAGAAGGGAATCCACAAGAACCTAAATTTGTAGAACTAGTACTAAGTGTAAAACCTACACAAGTAACCCTTGTGCCTGATGCTTTACAACAATTGACTTCTAATCATGGTTGGGATACTTCTAAACATAAAAAATTTTTGACAGAGATTATAGAGGTCTTCAAAAAAGCTGGCATACGTACCTCTATTTTTATAGACCCAATAGAATCTATGGTATCTGATGCCGCCGAAATAGGCACTCAACGTATAGAATTATACACAGAGTTTTATGCACATACATTCGCTACAAATAAAGAAAAAGCGATAACCCCGTATAAAAAAGTAGCCCATGTGGCATCTGTATTGGGATTGGATGTTAATGCAGGTCATGATTTGAATTTACAAAATCTCAATTATTTTGCAAACCATATAGAAGGTTTGTTGGAAGTATCCATAGGACAGGCTTTTGTTGCAGATGCCTTATATGTTGGTTTTGAAAAAACAATTACTGCTTATAAAAAAGAATTGCAAATATGTTAACTTATTGTTATGAATAGTCCTAAAATTATTGCCATAGATGGTTATTCGGCATGTGGAAAAAGTACCCTAGCAAAGCAATTGGCTAAACGGCTTAATTATATCTATATTGATACAGGTGCTGTATATAGGGTTATTACGTTATACATGATTGAACAAAAAATTGATATTTCTGATCAACATGTGGTGCAAGATAGTTTGTCTCATATTCATATAGAATTTAAGAATATAGATGATGAGGATTATGTTTTTTTAAATAATAAAAATGTGGGTGAGAGTATTAGAAATATGGAGGTAGCAAATAAAGTAAGTGTGGTATCGGCTATGTCTGTGGTAAGAAATTTTGCAGTAGAGTTGCAACGTAAAATGGGACAATCAAGAAATGTTGTTATGGATGGTAGGGATATAGGTACGGTCGTATTTCCTAAGGCAGATATTAAATTTTTTATGACTGCGGATAAGGTTATTCGTGTGCAGAGGAGATATAAAGAACTACAGCAAAAAAAACCTGACATTACTCAAGAAGAGGTTGGAAAAAATATTGAAGAAAGGGATTTTTTGGATGAAAATAGGAAAGATAGCCCTTTAAAGCAAGCCTCCGATGCCTTCTTGATAGATAACTCGCATTTATCCATTGCTCAACAATTAAGTATGGCGTTAGAGTATATTAATAATCCAAAAGAGAAAGAAAATATCATAGGGGAGAATCGTTTCTTTATGATTGTGTTGTATTTTGTAATGGCTGGAGGATTAGCCCTTTTTTTGAGTATGACCACTAGTAGTATTATTGTTAATGTATTGAAAGATACTACTGTTAATAATGTTGGAATATCCTTGTTGGTATGCTTTTTTCATTGTATTGTAGGATTTATTTTATTTGGAATGTCTATTTTTAAACCTACAATTCACTTACTGAAGTTGTTTAAAACTTTTTTCTTGCTTCCTGTTGTCCTTATCATACTCTATTATATTATTAAATCATACATAAATTCACACAATTTTATAAATGTATTTACTACCATAAATGTGTATTATGTTTTGTTTATGTATTTAGTAACTGGTGGAGTAGCGTATTATTTTATTTATAAGATATTGGGTTATTCTAAAGCGATATAAAACTTTTTCAATAAAAACTTTATCTTTGTAAATCTCTTAAGAGGAGGTTCTTATGAAAAAAATGTATTCACAAATTTATATTGCTTTTGGTGTTATTTTATGGTTATCTATAAGTTGTAAAAAACCTTCAGAGGATATTATTCCTTCGCTGAAGATTAATGACTCTTCTAAAGTGATGAAGTTTGATATTAGTGGAGGTACTGTTTCTTTTTCTATTACAACGAATAGTGCATGGCGTGTTGTTAATAGTAAAAATAATCTTTCATCAACATTTTATACCATATCATCTACTTCAGGTACCAATAAAGATTCTATTATTGATATTTCTGTAACTCAAAATGTGTATCCTTATGTACGTTGTGATACATTATATTTTATGGCAAATAATGCTATGGATACTGTCTTTATAGAACAATCTGGAATTTCTGCAAGTGGTACATTATTGGTGTCTTTTAAAAATTTGTATTATATACAAGGGAGAGATTCTATAGTAGCTGCCGATATTATACTTTGTGAAGGTGGCAAATATCAGACGTATAAAGATTTACCGATTGATGCCACAGATAATGCAAGTTTTAGAAGTAATGAGATTGCTATTAATCCAAATACTAAGATTATATCTGCTGTATTTAAAAATCAGAAAGGAAAAATACGTAATTGGTGGGATTGGATAGAAGGGAAAACTATGCCTACAACTATTGATATTAATGACTCTGTATACTATTTTTCTGCGGGTGAGGGAACTCTTACTAATCCTTATATTATTTCTAATCCTGCACAAGTAAATAATTTACGAAAAAGTTATCATAGTGATAAATTTATCCAACAAGATAGGGATATTGATTTTACAGATGCTACAGGGTTATTTAAAGAAAATGAGGGGTTTGATTTTACAAAAAGTGATATTTTTGCCGTGTTTTATAATAACGAAACAGGATGGATTCCTATTGGTATAGCAGGAGGGGGTTTACCTTTTAAAGGCAATTATGATGGTGCTGAATACAACATAAAAGGTCTTTTTATGAATCGTACTTCTACTTCTAGTAGCTCGCAAGTTACAGGATTGTTTGGCGTAGTAGCTGATGGAGGTGTAATACAGAATGTTATTATTGAGAATAGTAGTTTAATTATTGGTAATAATAGTGTAGGAAGTATAGTAGGCAATTTGCAAGGAGGTAGCATAAAAAATTGTGCTAATTATGCCATTATAAGAGGGTGGCAGTATGTAGGTGGTATAGTGGGAAGCATGAATCGGGGTATTATTGAGAATAGTTGTAATAGAGGTAGTGTTACGGCTACAAGTTATATAGGTGGTTTGGTGGGGGGGATGTATGATAGTTCAAGATTAAATAATTGTTATAATAATGCTGAGGTTAAAGGTAATTACTGGATAGGAGGGATATTAGGTTATGGTGTGGGGAATCTATATACTATTTCTAATAGTTATAATGCTGGAAAAGTTGATAATTTGATTGTTAGTAATACGAATTGTATTGGAGGAATAGCTGGAGGTTTGTTTGAAGATGTTGATGAACCTAGTCGTTTTCAAAATTGTTATTTTTTAAAAGAAGGAAGTGTAAATAATATTAATGGGGTTGGTAATAGTCTGACTATTATTGGAATTACCCCTTCTTCAACATCTGAATTAAAAAATGCTAGTCTTGGAAGTGCTTGGAAACCTGGCGATAATCAAAATAATGGATTTCCTATACTTAATTGGCAAATAGATAGAACTGTTTTATGAATTATATTACCAATATAAAAAAAACAAGTATCACAAACTATGTTTTAGATAATTCTTTTTCAAATCTTAAAAAAGAGATAGATGCGAAGTTTACTATTCTTTTGATAGATGAACATGTATTTCATTATCATCAATCAAAGTTTAAGCCCTATAAAAAAATCATTCTTATAAAAAGTAAAGAATCAAATAAAAGTCTCGCTTATATAAATCAAATTATAGAGCAACTGGTTAGTTATGAGGTAGATAGAAGTTATACCCTTGTAGGTATTGGAGGAGGTTTGGTAACTGATATAGTAGGGTTTGTTGCCTCTATTTATATGCGTGGTTTACGATGTATATATGTACCTACAACATTACTAAATATGGTAGATGCCGCTATAGGTGGTAAAACAGCAGTTAATTGGAAAGGTATAAAAAATATTGTTGGAACTATTACGCAGCCTTATAAGGTATGGTTTGATAACCAACTATTAACTTCTTTACCTTCTAAAGAGTGGCAATATGGCATGGCAGAGGTGATAAAATATGCTATAATATTTGATAAAAATTTATTCCTATGTCTTGAAAAATACAATATCCAGGATTTAAAAAAAGAGAGTGTATTAAAAAATATTATTCAACAAAGTGTACTGTTAAAAAAGAAGGTTATAGAAAAAGATACGGAAGAGAAAAACCTTAGAAAAATGCTTAATTTTGGTCATACTATAGGACATGCTATAGAAAGAATATATAAAGTGCCTCATGGTCAATCGGTAGCTTATGGTATGATAGTAGCTTGTAAAATTTCAGAAAGATATTGTCAGTTTGTTGACACGAATAGAGTGGTTAATCTTTTAGAACAATATCTTCTTAAAACTGCTTTTCCGTGGGAGGTAGATAAACTCTATAATACTTTGTTGATGGACAAAAAACGTACACATCAGGATATAGATTTTATACTTACTTCTCATATTGGAACCTGTCAAATTGAACCAATTGCTATTTTGAAGATAAAGAATTTACTTATTCAAATAGGTAGGTGAAGTGTTGTATATCAAGGTTTTTAGAATATTCTTTTTGATAAAAAAGAAATCTTTCTTTTTTTTAGCAAAAAGATGTTTAAATTTAAGGCTTTTTGTTGAGCAGAAGTTATGTTATCTATTATTTTAAAATATTTATATTCTA
>JBOFDP010000029.1:0-4801 GCA_051647125.1 Chitinophagaceae bacterium
AGAAATCAATGAATTGCTCCTTTCAAAATACGATCAAAAAGAAATTACTCTTCTCGCTCCTGTTGTTAGAGGGCGAAAAGGACACTATAAAGAAACTTTTGGAGATGTAGCTAGAAAAGGATTTATAGAAGTACGTGTAGATGGAGAAATACAAGAAATTAAACCTAAAATGCAATTAGATAGGTATAAAATTCATGATATAGAAATTGTGATAGATACTATTGTTGTAAGTGAAAGAAATAAAAATCGTTTATCAAAAAGTATAGAACAAGCTTTTAAATTAGGAAATGGATTAATTTTGATATGGATAGACAAAAAAGAAAATCCTATTTTTTTTAGTAAACATTTGATGTGCATAGATACAGGAATTAGCTATGAAGAACCTTCTCCAAATACCTTTGCTTTCAATTCTCCATATGGAGCTTGTGCTAAATGTAAAGGATTAGGGAAGCAGTATAAGGTAAGTGTAGATTTGCTTATTCCTGATAAGAGTTTGAGTATAGAGAAGGGAGGGATAGTTGCTTTAGGAAAGAATACGGATAGTTTTTTCTATCGTAAAGTGCAGCGTGTTGCTAAAAAATATGGCATTAGTTTAAAAAAACCTATTAGAGATATTTCAGAAACATCAATAAATATTATTTTATATGGTGATGAAAAAGCAGGAGCTTTAAGTAAAATAAAGGATTATGAAGGTATTTTTCATATGATAGATCGTTGGAAAAAAGAATCTACTAGTGATACTGCTCTTAATTGGGTTAATCAATTTATAAAAGAAATTGTTTGTCCTGTATGTAATGGATCGAGGTTGAAAAAAGAAAGTTTATATTTTAAAATAATAGATAAAAATATTGCTGAAGTGAGTGAGTTTGATTTGCAAACATTGCAAAAATGGGTGGAAGAGATTCAAAAAAAATTAACTCCAAAGCAAAAAACTATTGCTAAAGAATTATTAAAAGAAATACAAAATAGACTTACTTTTTTGCTTAATGTGGGTTTATATTATCTTAGTTTAAATAGAAACATAGGAACTTTAAGTGGGGGAGAATCACAACGTATACGATTGGCTACACAACTAGGAAGTCAGCTACAAGGAATTACTTATATTTTAGATGAACCCTCTATTGGGTTGCATCCTAGAGATAATGATAAATTGGTAGATTCATTGAAAAAACTCCGTGATATGGGTAATAATATTATAGTTGTAGAGCATGATAAGGATATTATATTTGCGGCTGATTATGTGATAGATATAGGTCCTAAGGCAGGTTTTCATGGTGGACATATTGTATTTGAAGGTACACTTCAACAAATGCTAAAAACTAATACTATGACAGCCCAGTACCTTATGGGAAAAAAATGTATACCTATGCCTGAAAATCTTAGACAAGGAACAGGTAAAGAAATTGTATTGAAAGGTTGTACAGGACATAATCTAAAAAATATAGAGGCATATTTTCCTTTAGGAAAATTAATCTTGGTAACAGGAGTAAGTGGAAGTGGGAAATCTACCTTAGTCAATGATACGCTATATCCTATAATGCACAATTATTGTTATCATACAAATAAGCCTGTGATGCCATATAAGTCGGTTGAAGGATTAGAGCATATTGACAAAATTATAGAAATAGATCAATCTCCTATAGGGCGTACTCCTCGTAGTAATCCTGCTACTTATTGTGGATTTTTTACAGATATTAGAGAATTATTTTCATCCTTGCCAGAGTCTAAGATAAGAGGATATAAACCAGGTAGATTTTCTTTTAATGTAAAAGGAGGAAGGTGTGATATGTGTGAGGGGGTAGGCCTAAAAACTATAAAAATGAATTTTCTGCCTGATGTATATGTAGCTTGTGATAAGTGCCAAGGTAGACGATTTAATAGAGAGACGTTAGAAATTCGTTATAAAGGAAAATCTATTACCGACGTACTTAACATGACTGTAGATGAATCTATAATTTTTTTTAATGCTGTACCTAATCTATATCGTAAGATAAAAACCTTACAAGATGTTGGTTTAGGATATATTACTTTAGGGCAAAATGCTGTAACTTTAAGCGGAGGAGAGGCACAACGTATAAAGTTAGCTACAGAACTTTCAAAAAGAGATACCGGAAAAACATTTTATATATTAGACGAACCTACCACAGGATTACATTTTCAGGATATTGCCATGCTTCTTGAGGTATTACAAAAGATTGTCAACAAGCAAAATACAGTCCTTATTGTAGAGCATAATTTGGATGTGATTAAGGTATCTGATTATGTTATAGACTTGGGAAAAGAAGGAGGAAGAGATGGGGGTAATATTTTATTTGCAGGAGAGATTAAAGATTTATGTAAAAATAAAGAGAGTTATACTGCCAAATATTTAAAAAAATTACCTGAAATAAAAAAGCTAAATGGTTTCTCATAGAAATAGCTTAAAAAATAAAGAAATTCTTCGTCTTTTTATTTCATAGATTGGATAGCATCCTCTATGGCTTGAATACGATTTTCCGTATCAATTTGTTTCTTTTTTTCCATAGTAATTACTTCGGGTTTTGCATTTTTTATAAATTGTTCATTTCCTAATTTTTGTATTATTACGGTTAAGAATTTCTTTTGATACTCTAAGTCTTTTAATAATTTTTCACGCTGTGAAGTAGTGTCTATATTCAAATTACAGGAGATAAAAAATTTATCTTTTTCTATCGCTATAGATAGTTGAGAATCTATTTCTTTAGATACAAAACATAAGGTTGTTATATTTAGTTGTCTTTGTAGTATAGGCATTACATCATCATACATTTTTTGTTGATGTGTCATAATAAATAAATCAATAGGATGTGCATTTTTTATTTTATTTTTTATGCGTACTTCTCTTATCGTAGTAATTATTTTCTGAAGACGGCTACCTTTTTCTACAATATTGTTTTCATAACTAAGAGATAATGGATATCTAGAGATACAAATGCTTTCTGCATCATCTTTAGTTTTAATCTCTTGATAGATACACTCTGTAATAAACGGAAGAAAAGGGTGGAGTAATTGGAGTTGTTGTATAAAAAACTGCTTCGTGGTGGCTATAATAGGTTTATCTAATTTATAATTTACGGGAGGCTTTATCCATTCTATATACACACTACAAAAATCATCCCAAAGAAGGGTATAAATTTTTTTTAAAGCTTCACTAATTTTGAAATTTTTAAAGTCATTTTCTATTTCTATAGTCATAGCATTTAAATGCTCTTTAAACCATTGTATAGGAAAATGTGGAGTATCTGCAATATCTATATTTTTATTTTCCTCCCACATAGAGATTAATCTAAATACATTCCATAGTTTATTTGTAAAATTTCTGCCTTGCTCAAGGCTACTTTCATCAAATAATAAATCGTTACCTGCTGGAGAAGCTATCATAATACCAAAACGTACACTGTCTGCTCCATATTGGTCTATTAGCATGAGTAAATCTGGTGAGTTTCCCAAGCTCTTACTCATTTTTCTACCTTTCTTATCTCTCACCATTCCTGTAAAATATACATCTTGGAAAGGAACTTGTTGGTTAAAGTACATACTAGACATTATCATTCTCGCTACCCAAAAGAAAATAATATCTTGTCCTGTTACCAATGTAGTTGTGGGGTAATAATAGGTAAAATCTGGATTACTTGGATTGGAAATTCCATGTAACGATTCTTGGGGAAATATCCAGGAGGAAAACCATGTATCCAAACAATCCTCATCTTGATGAAGGGCTTCTTCTTGTTTTAATAAAGAAATATCTTTACCTTGTTGAAGGGCATATTTTTGATAGGCTTCATGTTCATTTTTAGCAACAATAATTTGATTATTTTTATCATACCAAGCGGGTATACGTTGCCCCCACCAAAGTTGTCTACTAATACACCAATTTTGAATATTCTTTAACCAATGGTTATATGTATTGATAAATTTTTCTTGAGGATATAGATTTACTTTCCCTTCTTTGACAGCATCTAATGCAAGCTTAGCGAATTCATCCATTCTTAAAAACCACTGAGTAGAAATTCTTGGTTCTACTACTGCTTTCGTACGTTGTGAATATCCCATACGAGTAGAATTTACTTCTTCTTTTATGATGATATTTTTTTCTTTGAGCATAGTGATAATTTGTTTCCTAGCTTCAAAGCGTTCTACATTTACCAATATAGGAGATTCTTTACTAATAGTACCATCCTCATTAAGAATATTTATAACAGGTAGATTATATTTTAATCCTATCTCGTAATCATTAATATCATGAGCAGGGGTAATTTTTAGAGCTCCTGTACCAAAGTCAATACTTACATATTCATCCATGATTATTGGTATGGCTTTATTAAGTAAAGGAATCAATACTTTTTTCCCTATATATTTTTTATATCTTTCATCATTTGGATTAACACATACTGCCACATCTCCCATAATGGTTTCAGGACGTTGAGTGGCTACCAATATTGCTGGCAAGCTATGGTCTTCTACCTCATATTTTAGGTGATACATAATGCTTTCTACATCTTTATATTCTACCTCTTCATCACTAAGAGCTGTTTGGGCGATAGTGTCCCAATTAATCATTCTGGACCCCCGATAAAGCAATTTATCATCATAGAGCTTTAAAAATATTTTTATGACTGCTTCATAATAGTGATCATCCATGGTAAATGTTGTTCTTTCCCAATCTACACTACAACCTAATTTTTTTATTTGTTCATAAATAATACTACCATATTTATTTTTCCATTCAAAGGCATATTGTATAAACTCACTGCGAGAAAGTTGTTTTTTATCAATATTTTTT
>JBOFDP010000030.1:0-7426 GCA_051647125.1 Chitinophagaceae bacterium
GTTAATTTTTTTAAATAATTTATATATTGAATTAATGTTTCTCTAACTATTGCATTACGAGCAGCTATTTCAACACATTTTTCCAGCGATTGGATTATGGTGTTCTCGTAGGATATTTGCTGGTAATCTATACCCTGACTACTTTGTTCGGATGCTTCACTTCCAAATAATGTAAGATACAGTAAAATAAAATTCTCTTTAAATTCTTTCTCTCCATGCTTAAAATAACGTTTTAATTGTTTAAATTGGTCTCCTGCATAAATTTTATTTTCAATTATTATTGCCTGTTTTTCTGCATTGGTAATTAAAATATCAATACGACCGCTTTGAGTAACATATTCAGTTTGAACTTTTACATTAGCACATGAAAATTTAAAATTATTGTCTATTATTTCTTCATCTACGAGAATTTTTAAAAACGCTTTTAAAAACTTTTCTTTAAAGCCATGTGTCCCATCTATTTTTAAAAACTCGGCAATTATGGATGAATATTTTCATTGACACCGCAAATATGAAATATGTTAAAATGATTATTCTCATTTTCAACAAGATTTGGGTTATACTTTATAATGATTTTTATTTTTTCTATTAATTTATTAATTTCATTCATTTTTCTATGTTTTTTTAATTGGCTAATCCCCAACTTTCTCTATCCAAACTTCTATATTGTATAGCTTCTGCTATATGATGTACTTCTATACTATCGCTATTCTCCAAATCGGCAATCGTACGACTTACTTTCAATATTCTATCATAAGCTCGTGCAGATAATTGAAGTTTGGTCATTGCAGTTTTCAATAAATTTTGAGAAGTATTATTTAACACACAAATTTCTTTTATCATTTTACTACTCATTTGGGCATTCGTATATATTCCTGAGGAAGAATCAAAACGCTTTGATTGTTTTTTTCTTGCAAGAATAACCCTTGTTCGTATCGTCTTAGAACTTTCGGAAACAATAGTCGTATTAGACATTGTAAAATCTTTGATAGGAACAGGCGTTACTTCCACATGCAAATCTATTCTATCTAATAATGGTCCTGATATTTTATTAAGATATTTTTGAACCATTTGAGAAGTACAGGAACACTGTTTTTCAGGATGGTTATAAAAACCACAAGGACAAGGGTTCATAGATGCCACCAACATAAAGTTAGCAGGAAAATCAATAGATTGCCTGGCTCTACTTATGGTAATTTTCCTTTCCTCCATAGGCTGCCTCAATACTTCTAATACAGTTCTTTTAAACTCTGGAAGTTCATCTAAAAACAAAACCCCATGATGTGATAATGAAATTTCTCCAGGCAATGGGTTACTTCCTCCACCTACTAAAGCTACATCGCTAATTGTATGATGGGGAGATCTAAAAGGACGTTGGGTAATTAGCCCTTCAAAATCCAATATCTTGCCTGCAACACTATAAATTTTTGTAGTTTCTAAAGATTCCTCAAAAATTAATGGGGGTAATATGGAGGGGATTCTTTTAGCTAACATTGTCTTTCCTGCACCCGGAGGTCCTATTAAGATAGCATTATGCCCTCCTGCAGCAGCTATTTCTAAAGCTCTTTTAATATTCTGTTGTCCTTTAACTTCCGAAAAATCCACATCCTCAGGATAAACATTTTCAAATAAATCATTAATCTCAAAAATATGTTTCTCTAATATCTTTTTTCCCTCAATAAAATCAACAACATCTTTTAAAGAATGAGCTCCAAACACATTTAAATTCTGCACAATGGACCCTTCCTCTACATTATAATTAGGAAGTATCAAACCCTCAAAATGTTCCCTCTGAGCTTGTATAGTAATAGGCAATGTTCCATGTATTTTTTTTATTTCGCCATCTAGGCTTAGCTCTCCCATCAGCATGTATTTTGCTAATTTATCAATATGCTGAATCTGATTACTAGCTCCTAAAATACCTATCGCTATGGGTAAATCAAAAGCAGATCCATTTTTACGAATATCTGCTGGTGCTAAATTAATAACAATTTTTATACGAGGCATTGTGAATCCTGAAGATTTAATAGCAGATTCTACCCGTTGTAAACTTTCTTTTACCGTATTATCCGGCAATCCTACAATATAATACTTCGCTCCTGAGGATACATCAACTTCTACAGTAATAGTTCTTGCATCAATGCCTGATACCGCACTTCCATAGCATTTTACTAGCATATACTAAAATGCTTTAAAAATTATTTTTTTTGAATCATTTCTTTTAATACTTCAAAATTATGTTGCTTAGTTTTCTTAAATATATTAAAGATATCTAAACTCCAATTAAAAAGAATAACAAAACCTGTAATGATACTAATCAAATAAAATAGGGTATCTGAATAACTGTATCTTATAACAAGAATATACCACAATAATACAGCAATTAATGTAATAAAAAGCTTTATTGCTCCAATTAATATATCTCCTAACATAAACCTGCCTATGCCAAGATAACCTACAAAAATAGAAGCTACTAGTAGAATGGTAGGATCGTCAAATCCTTCTTTTTCTATAGTATTAAAAGTTTCTTCATCTGCACTAAGAAGCATACGATACACTTTCTTGCGTTTAGATCTACTAAATCTTAATTTATTTTCCTTATAAAATATTTTAACAGTCTTCTTATCCATAAAGCATTAAATTTTAATGGTGCAAAATTACAATATTTCTTAAATAATTGTTGTTTTTTTTACTTAGTATACACGATTGCCTAGTATCATCATGTTAGTAATGCCCAAGTAAGTACCAATGGTTTCTTCCATTTTAAATATATATGAATTTGAGAGGATTCTGTTTCTTCATCTATCTTTACACTACATCCAATGATGGCTTTGTCTATTTCTAATTGATACTTCAAAGGATACAGTTGTATTTGTTCTTTAAAATCTAAACCTCGCTTACCAACGGCTTTATAGGCAGATTCTTTAGCACTCCAACAAAGTCCATACAAAACAAATTCAGGAGCTGTAGGGAAAAAAGACTTTAGAGTAGGACATAATTGTTGATATTCTTCATGAGATAAAAATTTATTTTTTATAGCTGAAAGTTTCTTGCCCGGCAATTCTATATCTACACCACTATGCCCCACTTTTGCCACTAAAGCAGCGGCATAATGCCCAGAATGTGATAAAGAAAAAGAAACATTATAATTGGGAACAAAAGGCTTTCCTGTTTCGTCTAATGTTATCTGATCCAATGGAAAATTAGGATCACATTGCAATAAGGTATAACGAGCTGCCATATACTGTTGCTTGCGAATAGGATGAACAATATTGCTAGGACAAGCAATTGTTGTAAAATCTTCATCCTCCTCCATTCTCCATACTTTTAAGATAGCTTCGTGGTAACTATCTTTATATTCATAAAATAAAGGCATATTATATCAAAAAATTATTGTACTTTTACGTTAAAAAACCAAAGATAATCAAAAAATTATAAATATATGATACTTTCTGATAAACAAATATTAGAGGAAATGGGAAATGGAAATATTATTATTCAGCCTTTTAAAAAAGAAAATTTAGGTAGTAATTCTTATGATGTACACTTGGGAAAATGGTTAGCTGTGTATGATGTAGAAATACTTGATGCAAAAGAACATAATCCCGTAAAACGCTTTGAAATCCCCGGAGAAGGATATGTTTTAAAACCTAGTCAGCTTTATTTAGGAGTTACCGAAGAATATACAGAAACTTTAGCTCATGTGCCTTTTTTGGAGGGAAAATCTTCAATAGGGCGATTGGGTATCAATATACATGCTACAGCAGGTAAAGGAGATGTTGGATTTTGCAATCATTGGACTTTAGAAATTTCTTGTCAAATGCCCGTACGTATTTACAAAGGAATGCCTATTGGACAATTGATATATTGTACATTAGAAGGAGAAGTTGCTAATTCGTATAACAAAAAGAAATCTGCAAAATACAATACTGTAGAAAAACAACCGGTAGAAAGCATGATGTGGAAAAATAAATTTTAGGAGACAATCTACCTGCCTATTACTCTCCATTAGTAAAATAATGAGTAATACCTTACATCTCTTAATGCTAAAGTTTATCTTTGAAAATACGGATTATTAGGACATCCCCAACCTCTTTCTCGGGATTGAGAAGCTGCCCCACAAGATGCTAAAAAAACAGTTATAGCAATAGCTATTATCAAAATTAAACCAAATTCTTTTTTTATCATACATTAAGTAGTTTATAAATATTTTAGATAGCTACAAAGGTAATTTTATTTTATTGAAAATACAAAATAAAAATATTCCTAAAATAGGGTACATTAAGTATTACTTGACGAGTGTATCGTGTAAACATATAAAAAAGTAATATCAATTTAAATAGAATACTTTATATTTGTTATAACTTTAACTATATTTTAATATGAAAAAAACTTTTTATTGCCTTTTCTTTTTATTGTTTTATTCAACTATTTTTTGTCAATCTATAGAAATTGATAGTACCAAAATGCAATGGTTTAAAAATGCTAAATTAGGTATTTTTATCCATTGGGGTATTTATTCGGTAAATGGAGTTGATGAATCTTGGTCTTTTCATAATAAAAAAATATCCTACAAAGATTACATGAATCAATACACTGGGTTTACAGCATCTAAATATAATCCCAAATTATGGGTAAAATTAATTAAAGAATCAGGTGCTAGTTATGCTGTAATTACAAGTAAACATCACGATGGTGTAGCATTATGGAATACCAAGCAAAATGCGAGAAGTATTCCTAAAAAAACACCTGCAAAAAAAGATGTGCTTACTCCGTTTATAGATGAATTAAAAAAAGAAAATATAAAAGTGGGTATTTATTTTTCTTTATCTGATTGGTCAGATAATAATTATCCTCAAATTCTAAAAGATTCTAATCGATATGCAATAAAAGAGGATACTATAAGATGGAAAAAATTTAAACAGTTTTTTAATGGACAAGTACAAGAATTGCAAAATGCCTATCATCCTGATTTATGGTGGTTTGATGGTGATTGGGAACATTCTGCAGAGGAATGGGAATCCCCCAAAGTAAGAAATTTTCTATTGCTACATAATCCAAAAACAATTATTAATAGTAGGTTGCAAGGTTATGGAGATTATGGTACTCCAGAGCAGCAAATTCCTATAGGAAATAATCCCTACACAACTCCTTGGGAATTATGTATGACGATTAATGATAATTGGGGATACCAACCACAAGATAAAAATTTCAAAACCCCTTATCAAATTACTTCAATTTATATAGATGTCATTTCAAGAGGTGGAAATTTGCTATTAGATATAGGACCAAAGGAAGATGGTACTATCCCTGAAGAAGAAATTAATGTACTTAAAGCTTTAGGAGAATTTAATAGAAAAAATTACGAAGCTATTTTTGAAACTATTCCTGGATTGCCTGCTGGATATGTGCTTGCTCCTACTACTATGAAAAAAGATTCTACGGCATTATATGTATTTTTAGCAAAAGGACAAAAAGTAATATGGCTCAATGGATTCTATTCCCCTATAGAAAAAGCTGAAATTTTGTCTACTAAAAAAAGTGTTAAATGGAAAAAGATTTTAGGATGGAGTACCTATCCCTCTTTATATTATTTAGAAATAGAAGAAGCTGATTTAGATCCAGATTTTATGACTACGGTAAAAGTATATTTTGAAAAACCCATAAAAATAGCTACTCAAAAGTAAGAAAATAAAAATCTTAAATAGGTGAAAATAGAGAGAGAAAAATTTCAACAAAAGTTAGATCATGCTGATGTTGATCTATATTATTTGATAAACAATTATGGCATGCAGGTCGCCATTACTAATTATGGGGCACGCATTGTAAGTATTATCACAACAGATAAGTTTGGTAAGGATATAGATACTGTACTTGGTTTTAATAGTTTAGAAGGGTATCTTAAAGCTCATGAAGCTTATTTTGGTGCTACTATAGGAAGATATGCCAATAGAATAAGGCACGGAAAGTTTACATTAGACAATAACACCTACTCATTAGCTATTAACAATGGGCAGAATCATTTACATGGCGGAAAAAACGGATTTCATGCAAAAGTATGGCATGTAGAGTATCATAATCATCAAGAGCTTAAACTTTCCTACCTTTCAAAAGATCAGGAAGAAAACTATCCAGGAAACTTAACAACTATTGTCCATTTTTCTTTAACTGAAAAAAATGAACTTGTTATAGAATACAAATTAAATGCAGACAAAACAACCATTGCAAATATTACTAACCATACTTTTTTTAACCTTAATGGAGAAGGAAATGAGGAGGTACTCAACCATATTTTAGAAATCAAAGCAAATGAATTTTTAGCTATTGATAAAACTTCTATTCCTATAGGAAATCCAATAAAACTAGAAAATACCCCCTTTGATTTTAGAATGCCTAAGTTAATAGGACAGGATATAAATTCGAAGAATATACAAATAAAAAATGGAGCAGGATATGACCATTGTTTTATTTTGGAAAATAATAAAACAGTTAAGGAAGCAGCTTCCTGCTATAGCCCACTTACAGGTATTTACTTGCAAGTATTAACAGACCTTCCTGGTATCCAATTATACACAGGCAATTGGCTTGGAAATATAGATAAAGGAAAATCTGGCAAATATTATGGTACAAGGTCTGCCTTTTGTTTAGAAACGCAATTCTTCCCCAATACACCTAATGAACCTACCTATCCTACTTGTATAGTAAACCCTAATGAAATATTTAAAACAACTACTATTTATAAGTATGGCATTAAATATTAAAAATATTCTAACAAAATGTTATGATAAAACAATTAAAAAAAGATTTTGAATATTTCTTCAAAAAAGATTCTGAAAAAACACATAGTTATTTTGCTCCTGGTAGGGTTAATCTTATTGGAGAACATACCGATTACAATGGCGGACATGTATTTCCCTGCGCCCTTTCCTTTGGTATTTATGCAGTTGTAAGCAAAAGAACAGACAACCAAATAAGAATGTATTCTACAAACTTTAAAGAAATAGGAATTGTACAATTTGATATAGAACATTTATTTAATGAACCCTCTCACAACTGGGCAAATTATCCCAAGGGTGTAATAAAAATTTTTGCTAACCATGAATATAAAATAGTGCATGGATTAGATATTCTAATAGGTGGCGATATCCCTCATAATGCGGGACTATCTTCCTCTGCGTCCATAGAACTATTAACTGCCATTATTTTAAATGATATTTTCAAATTCAATATCAATAGAATAGAGATGGTAAAAATGTGTCAAGAGGCAGAGAATAAATTTATTGGTGTAAATTGTGGTATTATGGATCAATTTGCCATAGGCATGGGGAAAAAAGATCATGCTATTTTATTGAATTGTAATAATTTAAAATATGATTACGCCCCTTTATCTTTAGGTAAATATAAAATTGTAATTACTAATACTAAC
>JBOFDP010000031.1:0-7176 GCA_051647125.1 Chitinophagaceae bacterium
CAAAATCAAGTAGTCCTTCCATTAAAAGTATTAGAACTTACAGAAGCTTTTGATATTATTATTAATGTACAAGGTGGCGGTATAAAAGGACAAGCAGAAGCTATTAAACTAGGCATTTCTAGAGCTTTATTGAAAATTAATCCCGAATATAGACCGTCTTTAAAATCTGAAGGTTTCCTTACAAGAGACCCTCGTGGTGTGGAAAGAAAGAAATTCGGTCAGAAGAAAGCAAGAAAACGTTTTCAATTTAGCAAACGTTAAGTTTATTATATCAAAAATTTTAACCTTTAGAAGTTATTTAAGAATATGGATAAAAAAGAATTACAAGAAAAACTTTTAGAAGCAGGTGTACATTTTGGGCATTTGCGTAAAAAATGGAATCCAAAGATGCTACCTTTTATTTTCGGAGAAAAAAGAGGTATTCATGTGATAGATTTAAATAAAACAATAAGTACTCTTGAAGAATCTGCCGCAGCTATGAAAAATATTGCCAAAAGTGGTAAGCGTATTCTGTTTGTAGCTACTAAAAACCAAGCTAAAGATATTGTTAGTGCATGTGCTCAGCGTGTAGGTATGCCCTATGTTACAGAAAGATGGCTTGGAGGTATGCTTACTAATTTTAGTACGGTTCGTAGTAGTATTAAAAAAATGAAAAGTATTGAAAAAATGCTTAATGATGGTAGCATAGATACCTTAACCAAGAAAGAACGTTTGACCTTGCAACGAGATAAAGAAAAAATAGAAAAAGTATTGGGAGGTGTGGTAAAAATGACTCGTAGCCCTGTAGCTTTATTCTTAGTAGATATAGGACATGAACATATTGCATTAAAAGAAGCAAAACGCTTAAATTTACTAACTTTTGGTATGGTAGATACAAACTGTGATCCTTCTCAGGTAGATTTTCCCATTCCTTCTAATGATGATGCAACTAAGTCTATTGCTATAATTACAGAATATTTAACAGATGCTATTGCAGAAGGATTGTCAGAACATAAAGGACAAGAAGATGAGAATAAAGAAGAGGGCGATGAAACAAAAATAGAAAAAAAACAAAATCTAAATAATCGCCCTCGTAAGAAATTTACTCCTATTAAAAACTAAAATATAATATGTCTACAATTACAGCTACTGATATTAATAAATTAAGACAAGCTACAGGTGCTGGTATGTCTGACTGCAAAAAAGCACTTTTGGAAAGTAATGGCGATTTCTATATTGCCATAGACTACCTTCGAAAAAAAGGGCAAAAAATAGCTGCTTCTCGTAGTGATAGAGAAGCTAAAGAAGGAATAGTCATAGCTCAAGTAACGAATGATAAAAAAAATGGATATATCATATGTCTTAGTTGTGAAACAGATTTTGTTTCTAAAAACGACGAATTTATAAAGTTTGCTCAAAGTATTATGGATGTAGCCATAAGAAATAAGATAAATTCTTTAGATACTCTACTTAATACTCCATTAGATAATGCCACTATCGGTATAAAAATTACTGAACAAATGGCTCGTATAGGAGAAAAGATAGAGCTAACACGCTTTGAAAAGATCGAAGCTCCATTAGTAGTTCCATATATTCATGGTGCAAATAGGATAGGCGTATTAGTAGCTTTAGATAAACATTCAGAATCTCTACAAATTGCAGCTAAGGATATTGCAATGCAAATTGCAGCTATGAAGCCCTTAGCGATTGATGAAAATAGTATTTCTACAGATATCATAGAACGTGAAAAAGGAGTGATTATGGAGCAAATGAAAAACGATCCCAAAATGAGTAATAAGCCAGAAAATCAATTAGAAAATATTGCTAATGGTAAACTTAATGCTTTTTTTAAGGAAAATACTTTACTCAATCAATCTTTTGTTAAAGATAATTCCAAAACAGTAAAAGCACATTTATATGATATAGATAACACTACCAAAATTACAAATTTTAAACGTGTCGCATTAGGAGGATAATCTTATTATATACATAAAGAAAAATAGGCTAATAGAAATATTTCATTAGCCTATTTTTCTTTATCTGTCTTACATTTAGCTTAATTAACTCTAAACTCATCTACAAATAACCAAGCATTGGTATTAGAAAAGGGATTTCCTTTAGGTATTTTTCCTATATTTTGAAAGGTTATTTTTAGATAACGAGTTTTTTTATCAATATTCAATGTCCACCAATCATCTTTAATAAAATTTCCTTTTTCTTCAGATTGAATTTCTAAGGGTTTAAAATTAAAAATATTGCCATCATTAGAATACTCCACTAAAAAATCTTTAGGAGCATGTATCCCTCTATTTTTCTCTTCTTTAAAATGGGCTTGAATAGTTTTTATTGGCTTTATTTCTCCTAAATCAATATAAAATATAGCATCTTTACCACTAAAACCCATCCATTGTTTATCATCGTTCTTTTCTGCTATCAAACCATCTACTAAACCAGAAGTGCCATTTCCATAATAAGGATAAGAAGCCCCATTAAGCCAGATTATGTTTTTTCCAAATGCATCATTTAGGTTAAAATTAAAATTTAATTCGTCTATTCGCTCATTTTTATTATTCATAAGTACAATATTGTATTTACCAGAAGAGAGAATAGGAATATTAAAAAATTTATTTTTTTTCACTATAGGCATCACATTATCATTTACCTTTAAAAGATATTGCCCATTGTTTAAAATGGTTTTTAAACTTAAAAAAACTGTATCATTATTTTTTTTAAATTTATAATTCATTCCTAAAAAGGCTTTATTATAATTGGTATTCTGCATTTTATATGCTTTTATTTGTATCAATATCTTTTTTAGAAAATCATAATACTTTTTATGCTCGGGGTAAGTCCATAAAGATTCAGCCATAGCGGCTATCCTAGGAAAAACAATATACTCTAATTTCGCAGGATTGGGAATATATTCTGTCCATACATTAGCCTGACCTCCTATAATTAATTTTTGCTCTTCAGGAGACAGTTGTTTAGGAGCAACACTAAAGCTATACACCTTTTCTAATGGTAAATAACCTCCTATCAGTATACTATCATCATTCTTTTTTTCTGTATAATCTAAATAAGAATGGCTAGTAGGAGACATAATGACTCTATTTCCAAGTTTAGCAGCTTTTATTCCTTCTTCTTCTCCTCTCCATGCCATTATAATAGCATCTTGAGTAACACCTCCCTCCAGTATTTCATCCCAACCTATTATAGACCTACCCTTTTTTCGTAAATATTTCTCAATTCTTTTTACTAAATAAGACTGTAATTCCTCTTCGTTTTTCAACTTCTCTGATTTTATCTTTTCCTGACACTTTCCGCATTCTTTCCATCTTATTTTAGGACATTCATCCCCTCCTATATGAATATAATGGCTTGGAAATAATGTACAAACTTCATCCAACACTGTTTCTAAAAATGTATAAGTTTTCTCATTACCGCCACAAAATACATCATCCATAACTCCCCAAGTAGTAGCCGCTTTATAAACCGTATCTTTACATCCCAATTCAGAATATGCTGACAAGACCGCCATAGCATGACCTGGCATCTCTATCTCAGGGATTACAGTAATAAACCTATCTGTTGCATATTTGACAATATCTTTTACTTCTTCCTGAGTGTAATATCCTCCATAACGCTTCCCATCATATTTATTACTCCCATAACGACCTACCAACGTTTCATCTCTATAGGCTGCAATAGATTGCAATTTGGAAAATGCTTTTATCTCAATACGCCAGCCCTGATCATCAGTTAAATGCCAATGAAAATAATTAAATTTATACCATGCCAACCAATCAATATATTTCTTAAGATATGATACTGGAAAAAAATGACGAGCTACATCCAAATGATTACCTCTATAATTAAATCGTGGTTCATCAATAATATTTACACAAGGCAAAGAAAAGGTCGTAAATTTTTTCTTTTCAAAAGGGAATAATTGAATTAATGTTTGAATTCCTCTAAATACCCCCACCTTATCCTTTCCTACAATAGTGATAGAATCGTGATTAATATATAATTGATAAGCTTCTTTTTTGTCAGTCTTCAAAGAAGAATCTATACGAAGTGTAAAAATAGTAGTTCCTTGCTTAGAAGATTGTATTTTAAAATTATATTGTTTCTCTAAATAATTTACAAAAAATTGAAATTCCTTATCTAATCCTTTAATATTAGTTTTAAAATTTGGCGATTTAATTAAAAAATTATTATTCAAATCAATCAATTGATTAGGTTCAGGAATAAGCTGTAATAATTTTTTATTATCTTGCTTTTTTTGAGCATATGCCAGAGGCATAAAAAATATAAAAGCATAAAAAGTAATAGTAGATAATTTCATAACAAAAATTTTATTTTATTCTTTAATAATTAAATCCATCTTAATAACTAATTATTTAGTTTGAATAGTAATACTAGCACTTCTAAGCCCATTACTAGTAGCTACCAATTGTATTTTTCCTTTTTTTTCCGTTGATTGTAGTACTACCAAACATTTTCCAAAAAACGCTTTTATGGACTCCGCTTTAAAAGGCTCTAAATTAATTTGACTACCATTATCTACACCTACAATTTTTCCTGTGCCTTCTACATGGCATTGTACCAGATTTTCCGCATCTGGTACCATATTGCCATCTTTATCTAAGATAGTAATCGTAATAAATGATAAATCTTTACCATCAGCAGTAAGTTTTGCACGATCAGCAGTAAGTTTTATTTTATGAGGTGATGATGCTGTTTTTATTTCTTTTGTTAATACAACCTTCCCATTCTTGTATGAAATAGCTTTTAATATCCCTGGCTCAAAATTTATCCGCCACATTAGATGAAGCTCCTCATTTATCTTACGTTTACTCCCCTGTGATTGTCCATTAACCAATAGTTCTACACTATCGGCATTATTATAATATGCCCACACATCAATAGGTTGCCCAACTTTCCAGTTCCAATGAGGGAAAATATGTAATACGGGTGTATCTTTCCATTCACTCTGATACATATAATAAATATCTTTAGGAAATCCTGCCAAATCTACAATCCCAAAATAAGAACTTCTAGATGGCCATATATATGGCGTAGGCTCGCCAATATAGTCAAATCCTGTCCAAACAAATAGTCCAGATATGTGAGGATATTTTTTTACATTCTTCCACGTTTCTTCATGGGTAGAACCCCAATTTACAGTATATACATCGTAAGCAGATAAATAATTTATAGGACTTTGATAATTATTAGAAACTTGACGTACAGTATCTGAAGGCATTTCATAATATCCTCGTGTTTGCAATCCTGAGGTAGATTCTGCAACAATCAACTTTTTATTAGGATATTTTTCTGGAAAAGAAGCCCAATGTGGCAAAAAATAATTTATTCCTATTAAATCTGTTGCACCACAAGCAATTAATGGATTATTGGGAGAAGGTCTATCATTTCCTGTTACAATAGGACGAGTTGTATCATATTCTCGTATAATCGCAACAAGATCTTTCATAATTTTTGAGCCCTTTATTGAATCTCCTTGCTCCGGTATTTCATTCCCTACACTCCAAATAAATATAGAGGGGTGGTTTCTATCCCTTAATATTTGATTAGTCAAATCTTTCTTATGCCATTCATCAAAATCTAACGAATAATCATATTTATTTTTTGCTTCTTTCCACACATCAAACGCTTCAACCATCACTATAAAACCCATCTTATCACACAAGTCTAATACTTCTTTAGCGGGCATATTATGAGAAGTACGAATAGCATTACAACCCATGGCTTTTAATATTTCTAATTGTCGCTCAATAGCTCGTTTATTAACAGCAGAACCTAAACATCCTAAATCATGATGATTACATACACCTAATATTTTCAGAGGCTTTCCATTCAAGGAAAATCCTTCTTTAGCATCAAAATTAAAATACCGAATACCTACATTAGTAGTAACCTCATCAAGTAATTTCCCATCTACATATAATTGAGAAACTAATTTATATAAATAGGGTTCATCTACAGACCATAAATGCGGTTTGGGAACTTCCATTACTGTTTTATACAACGAATCTTCATTTTGTAACTTATCAGAAAAAGAGACTTCTTTTCCATTAGCATTATACAACTGGCTTACTATCTTAATCGTCTTATTATGATTTTTAGTAATGTTGTACTGAATATTTAAGGTTGCTTTGACTGAATCTATTTGAGGCGTAGTAACAGAGATACCCCATTTCTTAAAATGAATAGGATTAACAGAGACAAGGCTCACATTTCTATATATCCCAGCACCTGAATACCAACGAGAGTTAGGTTCTTGAGAATTATCTACTCTGACAGCAACTACATTAGGTTTCCCTACTTTGACATATTTTGTAATATCATAATAAAAAGGAACATAGCCATAGGGTCTTTTGCCTAGATAATGCCCATTAATCCATACCTCACTATTGCGATATATCCCATCAAAATCAAGCCAAATATTTTTATCTTTATAAATATCATTTAATACAAATTTTTTTCTATACCAACCAATCCCTCCACTAAGATACCCACCACTTGCACCATTAGGACTTTTTTCATTAAAAGGAGTTTCTATACTCCAATCATGAGGAATATTAAGAGATCTCCAATTATTGTCATTAAAATCCATACTGTGAGGATTAGTAGTATCTCCCAAATAAAATTTCCAATCAGTATTAAAATCATTTTCTACTCTATTTTCAACTGCTATTTCTGCATTTCCAAATAATGAGATTAAGAATAATGCGAATAAGACATGTTGTAGTTTCATATTTGAAATATTTGAATGATTCTACTAACAAAGGTACATAGAAAAATTTATTTTTCAGAAAAAGTAACAAATCCCCATTTCTCAGGCATATGTATATCTACCAAACCTGTAGAAGCCCATACCCAATTTTCTTCTGAACCAAAACCTTCTTTACCTTTTATTTTTTTATACCTACCATTTTCAATTATCCTTTTTAACCATTCTACTCTAGAAAAATTCATTCTCCATACATCTCCTGTTTTTATGGGATGATTAATTAGAGATTTAAAAGGAATCGCCATTTCTATAGTCCATTTTTCATCTTCATCAGAGGGAGAATTAAGCGTTCCATAAATTTTTACTTTCGTCCGCAAACCTTTAATATCAAACCCATTAATATACGTACCCCCTTCTTTATATGGCTTTGTCATCATCAA
>JBOFDP010000032.1:0-20247 GCA_051647125.1 Chitinophagaceae bacterium
TCTTTTCCACTAATTTTTTTTAATGGCTTGCCTTCTAATCTTTTAGAACCATATCGAGCTGGTATAATAATAAGAATATTTTTCATAAGTAATTTTGTCTATAAAATAGCTATCAAAGATAAATATTTTTGCTAAAAGATATGCTTTTTTTATGCAAAATTAACTATCCTCCTACTCTATTCATAGCCTCCAAAATAGCCGTACTTTGTTGCTGTGCCTCAAACCCATTCACAGGTTTTTGTAAAATACAATCTTGTATATACATTGCAATATCTTTATCCTTCATATTTGACTCTCTAAGTAAAGGTAATAATTGGGATTCTCGTTTTTCGTACAAACAAGTTTTTAAAAATCCTTGAGGAGTAATACGAATACGATTACACGTATTACAAAAACTACGAGAATAAGCTGATATAATACCAAAACTACCCACAAAATTTTTTACTGTATAATTAATCGATGTACTATGAGAAGTATCTTTTAAAGTTTGAATATGTTCTAAGATATGTACATAATCCCAATTCAATAGTTTTGTATTTTTATGATTAAAAGGCATCTCCTCAATAAAACGAACACTAATAGGTATGGTCTTTGTAAAATTTATAAAATCAATAATTTCATCAAAATTGATACACTACATTAATCTTTGTTTTTATCGCATATTTCAACAACATTTCAATGGAAGACTATACTTCATCAAATGCATCCCGTTTAGTAATCCGAAATAGTTTCTCAGCACTTAAGAAATCTAAACTTACATTGACAGAATGAATATTCCAATTTTTTCAACTCTGCAATATAAGGCTTTATTAATATACCATTTTTAGTAATAGTAATATGTTTAATATTGGTTTGTTCTTCCGTAGCTTCTTGTAGTAACTCTATAAAATCTTTTCTAAAAAAGGTTCTCCTCCTGTATATCGTATTTTTTTTATACCTTGTAAAGATTAAAATTTTTAATATTCTTATAACTTCTTCAAAAGAAAGAATATCTTTTTTGGCTAAAAAAAGAGGATTTTTTGGCATGCAATAAGTACATCGTAAATTACATTTATCAGTAATCGCTATACGTGCATATCCTATACTCCGACCATGCTGATCATGAAACATAACGACGACATTCTTAAAGATCTTTTTCTATCAAAATGTAGTATCTCCCATCAAAAATTTTATTTCTATGATTTCTGAATGTAGCCACTCTTCTAACATACTTTTAGGCAAAATAATTTTAATACTATTCTCTTTAAACAATACTTCTGTTTTATCCACATCCTTTGATTCTCAACAAAACAATAAAGAGGAATCACCTATAGACAAAGATTCTTTACAATATTTATTTTGCTTTAAAAAATCTATATCTTCATTTTTTAGTCGATAAATTAATTTGTGATGGTGTATTCTAATTTTCATAACTAATATTAAAACAAAATTAACTAAATTATAGAACATAAAAGTATTTTATCTTTGTATAAAATTTTTTACTATGTACAAAATTATATGCTTTGGTATTGTACAAGACATTATAGGTATACAGAAATTACAGTAGAAGAAAATTTAGACAATGTCTTAGCCCTTAAGCATTACCTTTTCAAACAATATCCCTTACTCAAAATTTATCCTCTCTTATGGTTGCAGTAAACCAAACTTATGCTGAGGATAAAGCAAGGCTTTTTCCTAAAGATGAAATTGCTCTTATCCACCTGTTAGTGGAGGACAATTTTTATATCTCCTGATTATACTTATAGAACTTGTTGATTATATTGAAATAGAAAAAATACAACGTTATCTATCATCTCCAACATGTGGAACTATTAATCTTTTTATAGGGCAGGTACGTAACACAAGGAAAAACAGTATTAAAATTACATTTTGAAGCATACACAAAAATGGCTATTAAGACATTAGCCAAAATAGCTTTTGAGGCTACACAAAAATTTGAATTACAAAATATTGTCATACAACATATCATAGGAGAAAAATACCAGGAGAGATTGTAGTAGCTATAGGGGTTTCTGCCTACCATAGAAAAAATACATTTGAAGCCTGTGAGTGGGTTGAATTGTCTAAAAAAAGAGGTGACTATTTGGAAAAAAGAATTTTTTAAAGGTGGGTATATCTGGGTATCTCCACACGCATAAGCTTCTCTACAATTTAATAGCAAATCCTATTTTATAACCTATACCAGCAAGCGTACGCTTGCTGCCTATTTCGCTTTTATAAAAAGGTTTAGTATATGAAGTAATCCTATCAAACTCTATATTATTTTTCTTGTTCTCTGTATTTATATATAATGTAGGTGCAACAATAATAGAAAAACGATGATTAATATCATATGCAATCCCTAAATTAAAATTGGTTGTATTCCCAAAATAAGAAGAAAAATTATTGGGATGAAAATAAATATAACTCACCATTTCTGGCTGAAAAGCAACATGCTTATTAAACGAATATTTTCCTCCTAATCCTAATCCAAAATGAATAAATGGATTGTTAGAAAAATAATATCCTACACCATATATATTATACAATTTTTTAAGCCCAGATTTATAATTTACAGTTATATGTGATGTATTAGAAGTGGTAAATTCTACCTCGCTATATCGTCCTTTTTTAATAATATTAATAAGGCCTAATGACAATCCATTACCTACAGTATCTGCATAGTTTACCAATCCCACTTGAATACCATTAGAACTACGACCTACATAGTTAAACAAAGATACCTGAATCCCTTTAAATGTTTCTATTGTAATATTAGCCATTGTAGACAATGAAAATCCAAATGTATTATGTAAAGAAATATTACTTAATCCTGCTATTTCTAATCCGGAATAATTATTCATAATATTCATTAATCCTGTTATTTGTAATCCTGCACCTAAATTCATAGAAATGTTTGTAAGTAAACTCAATTGTAATCCCATCGCATCATGTTTGGCATAATTAAAGACTCCAGCTATCTGCAACCCAATAGCTTGGTTTCTTGAATAATTAAACAATCCTCCTAATTGAATTCCAGTAAATTCTCCCATAGCAATATTGCCCATTCCTCCAATTTCAATACCTACATTATCTCTATACGTTAAATTTCCTAAACCCGCAACTCTAATACCTAAAGCCTCTTTTTTGATAATATTCGTCAAGCCACTTAATTGTATTGCGGTGGCTTCATCCTTCACGATATTACATATTCCTGCTATCTGTATTCCTGCTATATTATTTACTTTATTAAACAATCCTGCTACTTGTATTAATTTGACATCTTGATCCAAATTAAACAATCCTGCAATTTCCAAAATACGAACATTATTTACTTTTCCTCCCAATATATTAAAAGAAAAATAGTAATCATTTTTACGAGCTTTTTTCCCATATATACAAACAGGATATACTAAACTTAAATTTATTGGTTTTACGATTACCTTTCTCGTAGATACTAAAGATACACTACTATCTATTGCCTGTGAATTGGTTTGTAGAAAAAAGACCCCATAGAGAAACAACAAAAGAAATATTCTAATCATAATTTCAATAAAAATAAACCATGCGAAATTAAAATAATGTTTACTATATTACAAACTTTCATTTTAATAATAGATATTTTTTTATGTGATAAATACACTATAATTTTGAAACCATGCTATATTATGATACTCTCCTTTCCCCTATAGGCAACTTATTTATCTACCTAAGAGAAGAACAATTATATACCATACTTTGGAAAAAAACATTGGATTTGGAGGCAATATATCACCCCTATAAGGCAAAGCATTTTACTACTCAGATTAAAGAATATTTCTCTGGCAGAAGGACCTCTTTTTCTCTGCCTTTATACTTAGAAGATAGTACTCCATTTCAAAAAAGAGTATGGCAAGAATTATTAAAAATACCTTATGGTACTACCGTAAGCTATCAACATATTGCCCAAAAAATAGGTAGTCCTCTAGCCTGTAGAGCGGTAGGCATGGCAAACCATTGTAACAAAATTCCTATCATCATCCCATGTCATAGAGTAATTGCCAAAAATGGAAAACTTAGTAGCTATGCAGGAGGATTAGAAAAGAAAAAATTTTTATTAACATTAGAAAAAAATTATACGCCATGAGAGTAATTATACAACGAGTATTAGAAGCATCTATCAAAGTTGAAAAAAACGAAATAGGAAAGATAGAGCAAGGTCTTTTAGTCTTTGTAGGCGTAGAAGATAATGATAACGATAATGACATAGAATGGATATGTCAGAAAATAGTAAATATGCGTATTTTTAATGATGACGGTAAAAAAATGAATCATTCTATAATAGAGGTTAAAGGAAAAATTTTGTTGGTTAGTCAATTTACTTTACAAGCCTCTACCAAAAAAGGAAATAGACCTTCATTTATAAAAGCTGCACCGGCTAATTATGCCAAACAATGCTATGAAAAAATGAAAAAAATATTAGAAGAATTATTGAATCAAAAAATAGAATGTGGTAAATTTGGAGCTGATATGAAAATTAATTTGGTAAATGATGGACCAGTAACCATATTTATAGATTCAAAAATAAAAGAATAAATTATGCTAAAATCAGATATAGTTAAAGAAATTACCCATCAAACAGGAATTACAAAAGCTGATGTTTTATTAGTGATGGAAACTTTTTTTCAAAAAATACACGAACATCTAGAAAAAGGAGATACTATTTACCTAAAAGGTTTTGGAAAGTTTAGTATAAAAACAAGAGCGATGAAAATAGGTAGAAACATAAGAAAAAATATCCCTATACAAATTCCTGAAAAAAAAATAATTCATTTTAAATCCTCTCAAAATATTACAAATTAAAAAATTATATATTTTGATTAATTATAACCTTCATAAATTACAACCTAATGATGTATAACAAAGCAAACACCCCCAAGAAAAATAAACCTCTTACATCATCCTCATACTCAAAAAAAAAGGATGTATTTGATAAAGAAGTTCGTCCTTATAACACCCCAAAATCTATACAAAAACATAGCAAAATAAAAACCTTACAATCTCCAGTCTCCATCTCAAAAACATCCTCTCTTGGCGAACAAATGCCATTAAATAAATATTTAGCACATTGTGGTATTTGCTCTCGTAGAGATGCTGAGGAACACATTAAAAACGGACTTGTAGAAGTCAATAACAAGCAAGAAACTAACCCCGCCTATAAGGTACAAAAACAAGATGTTGTACAATACAAATCTAAACCCATACAACTAGAAAAAAAAGGTATCTATATTTTAATAAACAAACCTAAAAATTGCCTATGTACGGTAGAAGATACTAATCAAAGAAAAACAGTGTTAGATTTAATTCCAGAACATACTCAAGATAGAATATATCCTATAGGAAGATTAGATAGAAATACTACTGGTGTACTTTTGCTAACCAATGATGGGAATCTTACTCAGAAGCTTACTCACCCTTCCTATAAAGTAAAGAAAATTTATCATATAAAACTTAATAAACCTGTTACAAAAAAAGATTTTGAAACTTTATTACAAGGTATTGAGTTAGAAGATGGACATATTGCACCAGATTTTATGGCATATCAAGATAATGATAAAACTCAAATAGGAATAGAAATTCATAGTGGAAGAAACCGTATAGTAAGACGTATATTTGAACATTTAGGATATGAAGTCAAAAATTTAGACCGTGTTATGTTTGGAGATTTTACTAAAAAAGATGTATCTCGTGGGAAATGGCGTTATTTGAATGAACAAGAAATTAGAAGACTTAAAATTTTCTATAAAAATTTTAAGAAATAAAATCTCCTACTGCATTATTGATAAAATTCTATTCGTATATTTGAAGGATAGTAAACACGTTCTATTGAGTTATAAAAAGAGAGAATTTTTTTATAAAGACCCTCTCTCTTTTAAAAAATAATATTTTAAATTATTCTATTCATTATTTCTATTTTATATCCCAATAAATACGACCGCTAGGCACATAGGGACGAGTAAAATCTGCAAAACCATTTAAGTATTTTCCTTCTGTTATCGCTTCCATATTAGTAATAGCCTTATTCCAATTTTCATCATTATTTGCCAATCCTGTAGATGTTGGGCGTGCTAACATTGCACGACGGAGGATTCTTAACTCTTGCCCATTTACATTATAAGCTCGTTCCCAAGCTTTTAAGTTCTTACCTGCAGGAACATCAGAACTACTACTGTACATCTTCCAATATCCCCACATTTCCTCAGGGTGTTTATAAAGATGTATCCATGCTTGTGTAAATAACGCTTCTTTAGAATCTTCATGCCATTGTTTAGTTGCATAAGCAGAAATATAGTCATCTACACGTGTATCTTTCATAGCTGCTGTACGTTCAGTTAATTTAAGCATACCGCTTAAATTAGCCACTTTTACATAAAAAGCCATAGATGCTTTTATTCCTGCATGATACCATTGTTCGGCTGTAGTATGACCATTAATAGACGGGAGGATTGCACTACCAAGAGCTATTTCTGACATCATAAAACATACATCTGCATATGATATAAAAGGTTGTACATAATGCCAATTAACATCATCTCCATCTAAACTTCCTCTAAGCCAAAAAGTAGTCTCCACTCTAGACATTGTATCCAATTGTAAGTTAGTTCCAACGATTCCAGGAATGTCTGGTCTGCCATTTTTTCCATCATAAATAACAACAGGAACCACAGATAAATCCTTGGATGAAGTAATGTTATCTTGTCTATGTTGAGGATTAGAGGTATACCCTACATAATAATCTATTTCAATTGGGTTTGGTGGCATTGCACCATTGTCTTTTAATATTTTTTGTATTGAATCAATATTGTTAAGAGTTACACCAGGGGTAGTTAAAGAATATTGAAAACTGGTTAAGATATCTGAAGGTCCATACATATTTGGTATCAGCAATGCGGTCAATCTTGGATCATTATTGTCTCTAAGAATTTCAACAAAAGATTTTGAAGGAAAATATTGTTCAATGATATCAACATCATCTTCCCTGTTTCCTAAAAAATCAAATGCCGAAACCCAAACAGCCTCCTCAGTACCATCTTTAAAAAAAAGCTCGGGTTTTGATGTTACCTCAAGAAATACTTTATCAAAATTGGTAGGGTCTACCTTTTTATATCTCCATGCAATTTTTAAACGAATCATATGGGCAAACTTAGCCCATTTTTTTGCCCAATCTTGTACATCGGAATTAGGCGCTATCGTAGTCCCATTACCATAGGTGTAGCCATATACAAAATCTCTCTGAACTAAAGCAAGTTGATTTTCCAATCCGCTTAGTAATACATCTATAGAGGCGGTTAATTCTGTATCAAATAATTTATATAATTCTTGTGATTTATCATATACAGGAGTAAGCGTACCTCCATATCTTGCCTTATTGGCTTCAGTATAAGGAACATCTCCTGCTACATCATGCATACGCCAACCCATATAAGTTTTCATAATTTGAACTATTGCTCGCAAATACTGCCTTTTGTCTTTTTCTGATGGAGACAGTCTATTGTCTATAGAATATAACATCTCTTCTAAAACAGTACCCTGTGCATAAAATTTTGAATAATCAACAGCCATAGATGGAATATCCTCCCCTGAATTCCATTTTTCAGGATAGTATCTACCAGACATATCAGTATTTGCAGTAAAATACCGAAGGGGCATACCAAAGTCGGTAAATTTAAGTATCATATCATTCCTACTATTTCGAACATAATCGCTCATCATAGGAGCAAACAAGCCCTCTGGTTGGGTTTGATCATAAGGAATAATTCCAGGACCTGTATTTAATTTCGCATACTTCTTTCTACAACTATTCAAAGAAAATATTAGGACTATGAATAGCAAACAAAGATTTTTAAAAAACTGATTATATTTCATAATATTTTAGCAATTTTAAAGATTTAAAAATTAAAATTTAGAGCAAACCCCCATCTTCTAGAATAAGCAACTCCTCCAAATTCAGATATATCAAAAGCATTATTTGTTCTAGCTAAACCATCAGGATTAATTCTATCCTTTAAGCTATTGTACAAGAAAAATGGATTTTGCAGGAATACACGGACATACAACCCCTGTATAAATACTTTTCTTAACCATTTTTGAGGGATTCTATAGCCTATAGATATATCACGAACGGCGATATAATTTACTTTCATTAACCCCCCATAGTATTCATCATCAGAATATTTATCCACAACAGATCTTGCCCAAGATCCTTGTTGAGCATAGAATGCTGTTGATTGCCATGCAGAAATCAATCCTGCATCATATGCTTCTTTGTAGGTCATCCCTCCAAGATTTTCATTTTTGCCCGTAATGTTATATTTATGGTCAGCTGCTAATATATATCCGTCTGCAAAAACTGCATTCTTTGGAGCTATACCATCATTAAATGTATGTGTATTCCCATCAATAGTAGTCTTACGTGGTAAACCATCACTTCTATTAGCAGTAGTACTTTGTAGGCTTCCTACACCAACACCGAGTTGGCTAGTAGCACTATAAATATAGCCTCCAAATCTAAACTGAAATGAAGTGCTTAATGTGATTCCTTTCCAAGAAAGTGATGTAGTTAGCCCTCCAGTAAGATCGGGTTGTATATTCGCTAAATCTCTTCTTTTTGGATCTTCTTTATCTACAAACTCACGGCTAAATTTAAAACTATACAGGTTGTCATCCTCAATCAGACGCTTACCCACATTAGCTTGATTCTCTCCATCATATAACTTCGATTGCCATCCAGAAGTAATCACCCCAAATGCACCTCCAACGCGAGATACTACCGATAGGTCTCCTTGATTATAATCTGATGCCAATTCTTGAATATCATATCCTGGATAAAATTCTATAACCCTACTACGATTAAATCCAAAATTAACAGCGATTTCCCATGTCCAATCTTTCGTAACAATAGGAGTAGCTGAAACTAAGAATTCCATACCTGTATTTTGAAAATTACCTGCATTGACCATTAAAGAACCAATACCAGATTCGGGAGGTACTGCAATATTTAATACTTGATTTTTGGTATTAGAACGATACCAAGTAGCATCTAAACGCAAACGATTATCAAAAAAACGAACATCTGCGCCAAATTCATAAGAAGAATTAATTTCAGGCTTCAAACTTTCTTCGGGTAATAAAACGCTACCATTATAAATAGAGTTAGATAAAATAGGAGTAGAGATAGGAGTATTTATAAAAATATTGTTATAGCCTATATTCGTCATATATGCATCCCTTAAACCTCGTCCTGTTTGTGCCCAAGAAGCTCGTATTTTACCAAAAGATATCCAAGTAGGAATAACATATCTAAAAGTTTCCGTAAATATCCATGAACTGGATATCCCAGGATAGAAATAAGAATAGATTCCCGTAGCATCAGGATATAACTGAGTGGAAGAAAAATCATTTCTACTAGTCAATTCTAGATATACTTGTTCTTTCCAACTTGCCTGTACAATACCAAATATACCCAATACTTGATAACTTGCAGGACTGATACTATAATCTACTCCCTTCCCATAGATGGGAGCTAATTTACTATTACTAATATGATATATACCGGGCGTTATAAAACCTCCATTGGTCTCTACATTAGCATTATAAGAAGGGAAATTGCCATAAATTTCTGTACCCAAACGCGCATCTAACTTAAAATCTTGAGGCAACTCTTGTGCATAGTGTGCTTGTATATTATAGTTATATTGAGTAGTCTGAGAAAGCCACTCTCCATAAAAAGCAGCATCTACTCCTGTTAAAACATTCGTTCCATCGGGTTTCCATAATCTTGTATTAGTTTGGTAATAGCTAAAACTTGCTTGCCCGCTCAAATCTACCTTAGTTTTTTCTTTATTTACCAAAAGAGCCTGTACATTGATACTTCCAATCAAAGAATTTTCTACACGTTGTTGTCTATCATAATCAAGGAAAAAAAAATTTCCTGCCATTGGCACAGTGCTATTTAATGTGCCATCTGGAGACACGTATTGATTATGCCAGAAACCAGGATTTGCCATTCTTGACTGGCCATATACAAAAGGCATCGTAAGAAGTCCGTCAGAGTTGTTTTGCCTTTGTGGATTAGTAACTTTAGAGTTGGCATATTGTATGTTAATCTGGGAAGAAAATATTTTCCCCCATTTAGCTCCTCCATTAAAACTAATCCCATTTTTATCAAAATTGTTATTTTGAAAAATACTTCTATCCCAGTTTCTAGTATAGGATAAACGATAATTGTATGCATCAGAAGCTCCGTATAAAGCTACATTCGCATTGGTATACGATCCATTTCTATAAAAATATTTGTAATTATTAGGAGCTGCTGTATACGGCACTAAATCATTAAATCCAGCAATACCCGTTATATAAATAGGTCGCCCATCCAGATCCGTATATTTAGGACCATAGCTTCCAGCGGTATAACCTACTTGGGTATAATCAGTTCCTACTCTATGATTAAATAAAGCATCATATCCCTCATAGCTGGATAAGCCTGTACTAGGATGCCCCATCCCATATTGATTTTGCAAATCTACAGAAGGGCGATACACGGTTTCCCACGATTGGCTAATTCCTACATCTACTCCAATACCCTTTTTAGTGCCTTTTTTAGACGTAATCACAATAGCACCATTTAATCCCCGAGATCCATACAAAGCAGTAGCTGCAGCTCCTTTTAGTACTGTAATGTTTTCAAAATCATCCGGATTAAGATTCTTAAGTTGGTTTCCATAATCAACGCCATCACTAAAAGGACCTTGTGTAATTTCTGTAGTATTTTCGAGTACAATACCATCAATAACCCAAATAGGTTGGTCTAACCCTGAAAACGATTTAGCTCCACGCAAGGAAACTTTAGGCGTAGCACTTACCCCATTGCCGGATGTTTGTTCTATTTGTAAGCCAGCGACTTTCCCTTGCAAGGCTGTTGCAGGATTTGCCACATCTGCATTGGCCACAGTAGCACCCGAAACAATAGCCACAGAATAACCCAGCGATCTTTCCGTTGATTTAACACCCATAGCGGTGGTTACAGTGACCTCTTCGAGTTGTTGTTTTTGAGAGGATGAAGGGCTGGTTTTTCCCTCCACATAAACGTCCTTAACGACAACTTTACCAGTATCAGGTTCAGCAACAGGTGTTGTAACTTCTTGTTCTTGCCCATAAAGAGCAATATTGAAAATAAAAAAACCCCCCCCCATTAATAATTTTTTTACAAGTGTTCTTTTTTGCATAACGTTTAATTATTAAATAAATATATTATTTGAATGTTTTCCTTTATAAAAGCTTACTATTTTGTTGTCACAACAAAGATATTTATTTTTTTTTATTGTATATTCTATTTATTTTTTAAAATGTTTTATATCATTTTTAAAAGTATCCTTTTTTCTGATTACAAGGATACATCTAATAAAAAAATACAAAGTATTTATTCTATTTTTTAAATTTAAATTTTAGGACTATCCTTTTTAAGTTATTCTATCCAAATAACATGGGTTGAATATCTCTATTGTTATAAAATTTAATCTCTTAATCTTTATTTTTTGACACTTATATTAAACGGAGAAGCTTGATAAGTAGGAGGCATATAGTTAGGTGGTATACTAATCTGATTACCATCACGTAAATTGAAATAGTGTGGAGACAGAATTTCTATATTAGCTTGATTAAATTCATCTTGAATATTCTTATGCAAATCAGAATATATGGCGGGAAGAAACGTGGCATCCTTTGTATATGCACAAATCTGATAAGTAACGAAAAAGTCATTCAATGCAGTTTGCAACACAAAAGGCGTAGGATCTTTAAGTATTAAATCTGTTTTAAATGCTGCATTAATTAATAATTCATGAATAGTACGCCATGGAGTATTATATCCAATAGTAACAGAAGTATAAAGAATAAGTCCATTCGTTTTTGTAGATGTACTATAATTAACAATACTTGAAGACAATACATTGGCATTGGGAATAGTAACAACTTCATGCATAAAGGTTTGCACTCTAATTACAAATATCGTTTTCTCTAATACAATGCCTTCTATCTGGTTGATCTTAATACGATCTCCTATCTGAAAAGGACGCATATAGGTAACTACAATACCTGAAACAATATTGCCTATAACAGACGTAGAACCCAATGAAAACAATACACCTAAAAATACCGATACCCCTTTAAATATAGGCGTTGAAGAACCCGGCAAATAAGGAAATACTAAGATAAAACCAAAGACAATTAGAAAAAAACGAATAATCTGATATGTAGGTTTTGCCCATTCAGGATAAAAACCTTTAAAATTTAATCGCTTATTTTCTATTTCACGAGCAAAATATTTAATAAATCTTAGAGTATATCTAATAATCAATACAACAATAATAATAACAATCAATTTGGGGAAATAACCTATTCCCATGTGATACATTTTATATAGAGGAATCAATGTCCACTCTAATAATTGATTACTAATAGCCTTAGTTTTAGGAAAGATATTAAACAAAATAAGTAACCCCCCGTATAATAAACATGTAATAATGATGTATCTAATGATATTGGCTATAAAATTAAAAAACCTAATAAAATAAATTGTTCTTATGAGTTCATTTTTTTCAGAGAATAAAGGTTTTAAAATCCTATATTCCATTCTGTCAATGAATTTTTTAAGATGTTTTTTAAATAAAATATTGATACATTTTATACTAAACCATAACATAATTATTACGAAAAGAGAAAGCCCTATTCTTAGTAAAGTATTCAATGCATCTATGCTATTCGCATTTATAATAGAGGTATACCACAATTGGTTTAGAAAAAGCATTATTTATATTATATATTTAAGTACCAAATTTCTTATTTCACTAATAGGTATACGCTCTTGTTTCATCGTATCTCTATAGCGAATAGTTACTGTATTATCTTCTTTAGTTTGATAGTCTATAGTTACACAAAAAGGAGTTCCTAAGGCATCCATTCTTCTATATCGTTTACCAATAGTATCTTTTTCTTCATAAAAACAATAGAAATCTTTTCTACATTGAATAATCAATTCTCGGGCTATTTCTGGCAAGCCCTCTTTTTTTACCAAAGGTAATACCGCCAATTTTATAGGTGCCATTTGTGCAGGCATTTTCATCACCACTCTACTATCCTGCGTACCATCTTCTTTAGCTATTTTTTGCTCCTCATAAGCAGCACACAAAACAAGCAACACCATTCTATCTAGCCCAATAGAAGTTTCTACTACATAAGGAATATAATTTTTATTAAGTTCTGTATCAAAATATTGCATTTTCTTTTTACTAAACTGCTCGTGCCTTGACAAATCATAATCAGTACGAGAATGTATACCCTCCACTTCTTTAAAACCAATAGGGAAATCAAATTCTATATCTACAGCAGCATTGGCATAATGAGCAAGTTTATTATGGTTGTGATAACGATACCATTCTTTGGGAAATCCTAAAGACAGGTGCCAATCCAAACGTTCTTTTTTCCAGTATTCATACCAATCCAATTCCGTACCTGGTTTACAAAAAAATTGCATTTCCATTTGTTCAAATTCACGCATACGAAAAATAAACTGTCGAGCTACAATTTCATTCCTAAAGGCTTTTCCTGTTTGCGCTATTCCAAAAGGTATTTTCATGCGAGCGGTTTTCTGCACATTGAGAAAATTCACAAAAATGCCTTGTGCTGTTTCAGGTCTTAAATAAATTTCATTAGATTCATCGGATATACTCCCAATTTGAGTAGAAAACATTAGGTTAAATTGTCTAATATCTGTCCAATTACAGGTTTTGCTAATACTACAATAAATCTTGTTTTTTTCTATCAAAGATTTCAGTCCCACAAAATCATTTTTTACTAAAAATATCTCCATTTCTTTGAGTAATTCCTCTGCTTTTGAATTTTCTCCCTTCTGAATTAATTCATCAGCAAAAGCCTCTATCAAAATATCTACTCTATATCTTTTTTGACTATCTTTATTATCAATCATAGGATCTGAAAAACTATCTACATGTCCAGATGCCTTCCAGGTGGTAGGATGCATAAAAATAGAACTATCTATCCCTACAATATTATCATGCATACGAGTCATGCTATTCCACCAATAATCCCGAATATTTTTTTTTAATTCAACCCCCCAACTTCCATAATCATATACCGCACTTAGACCATCGTAAATTTCGCTACTTGGAAACACAAAACCATACTCCTTAGCATGTGCAATTATTTTCTGAAAATCTTTCATCATATTTTCAATAACTATTTTTGTCTACGAAAATACAGTAATTTTATAATTTAAAATAGGTTTGAATTGAATATTTTTTATTTTTACATAATCTAATCCTAAAATTTCGCTGTATAAAAAATTAAAGTTCTTTACAAATAAAAATCTATTTTTATTTTTGCAAGAATAATAGATAAACCCTGAAAAGATAAAAATGGAAAATACCTTTGAAGACAATATTAATGAACTTTTCCAACGACATACACTAATTGCCCCAGCCAATTTAGACTCTATAAGAATAGATAAATATATTGTTGAAAATATAAAACATATATCTCGTAATAAGGTGCAACAGGCTATTCATTTGGATTGGGTATATGTAAATAATAGGCCTATAAAACCAAATTATAAAGTTCGTCCTTCAGACAAGATTTTGATATTTACCAATAGAACTCCTGAGCCACAAAATGTAGTTCCAGAATCTATCCCTTTAGATATTGTCTATGAAGATAATGATATTATGATTTTGTATAAACATCCAGGTTTAGTAGTACATCCAGGATTAGGTAACGCTAATGGTACATTACTCAATGGCGTAGCATATTATTTACAGCAACAAATAGGGAATCTGGCACAATCACTAAACCGCTTTGGTATGGTACACCGAATAGATAAAAATACAAGTGGTATTTTAATATTGGCAAAAAATGAAAATGCTCTTTCAAATTTAGGTTCCCAATTTTTTAATCATTCTATTCATCGAGAATATATTGCATTAGTATGGGGAGATGTAAAAAACGATAGTGGTGTAATAAATTCACATATAGGACGAAGCCTTAGGAATAGAAAAAAATTTGAAGCTTATCCTGATGGAGAAAGAGGAAAACATGCTATAACTCATTATAAAGTAATAGAACGATTTGGATATACTACCCTGATTACTTGTCAATTAGAAACCGGACGAACTCACCAAATTAGGGTACATATGAAGTCCATCGGTCATCCTATTTTTTCTGACGATACTTATGGTGGAGATAAAATAGTTTATGGAGCACCTTATTCAAAATATAAACAATTTATAGGGAATTTATTTACTCTATGCCCTCGTCAAGCCTTACATGCTAAAACCTTAGGAATCATACATCCTCATACAAACAAAAAAATGTTTTTTGAAAAACCCATGCCTGAAGATATGCAATTACTTATCGGCAAATGGAGACAATATGTCCAAAATAGACATTTTGAATTTTAGTATTTTTTTCGGTTTATCTTTGCTGTTTTATACCTTGATATGCAGCCATTTGTAGCTATTGTATTATTAAACTTTAACGGTAAAAAATTTTTAGAACAATTTGTACCTGCCTTATTAAAAACTAATTATTCTAATTTTAGAATCTATCTAATAGACAATGCTTCTTGTGATAATTCTATATCATTTATAAAGAAATATTTTCCTACTATAGAATGTATTGTATTAGATAAAAACTACGGATTTGCAGAAGGCTATAACCAAGGATTAAAACACATAGAGGCTACTTATTTTGTATTACTCAATTCTGACATAGAGGTTTCTGAAAATTGGCTACAGCCTATGGTTTCTTTGTTAGAAGAAAATCCTATTGTAGCAGCTTGTCAATCAAAAATGAAAGACTATTCTAAAAAAGATTATTTTGAATATGCTGGAGCAGCAGGAGGCTGGATAGACTGTTTGGGATATCCTTTTACTATGGGGCGAATGCTCAATATGATAGAAAAAGATGAAGGGCAATATGACATCCCCCGTTCTATAGCATGGGCTTGTGGAGCTGTACTGATGATAAGATCCACCATATATTGGGAAGTAAATGGAATGGATAGTTTCTTTTTTGCTCATCAAGAAGAAATAGATATGTGTTGGAGAATACAATCCTTAGGTTATCAAATTTATAGCTGTCCTCAATCAGTAGTATATCATGTTGGTGGGGGTACTCTAACTACAGAAAATCCTTATAAAATGTTTCTAAATGTGCGAAACAATCTAATTATGCTTACAAAAAATTTACCTTATCAGAGATTATTATATTTAATACCTATACGTCTGGTATTAGATGGTTCTTTTGGTATTGTAGAATTAATCAAAGGACATTATAAAAAAACACTTGCTATTATCAAAGGACATTGGGGTTACTATCATTGGATTTATAAGTATTTAAAAAATAAGGAACGAAAGCATTTTCCTAAAAAACGTAGTTTCCCAACTCATGGTTTCTATAAAAAAAGCATTCTATTTTCTTATTACCTATTTAAACAAAGAAAGTTTAAAGATTTGGGTATGTAATTTTTTGAATAAAAAAGCTTTACTTTTCTATTATATTAGTTTGCAGCCATTTTTTCATTTCTGATATAGGTATACCTTTTCTATAAGCAAGGTTTTCTACTTGTTCCTGAGTTATTTTTCCTACTCCAAAATAATGACTTTTAGGATGACTAAAGTACCAACCACATACACTTGCAGCAGGATACATAGCAAAATTTTCAGTAAGTTTTATACCTGTATATTCCGTCGTTTTTAGTAAGTCAAAAAGTTTTCTTTTTTCTGTATGGTCAGGACAAGCTGGGTATCCTATTGCTGGACGTATCCCTATATATTGCTCCGCTATGAGTTCTTCATTACTTAATTGCTCCTGTTGTTTATATCCCCAATAAAGAGTACGTACTTGCTGATGAAGCAGTTCGGCAAAAGCCTCTACTAATCTATCGGCAAGAGCTTGGGCTATAATTTTTTGATAATCATCCTCAAATTGAGTTAAAACCTTTTCTATACCTTGCATAGTAGCGGCAAAACCACCAACATAATCTTCTTTCTCCTCTACGATAAAGTCAGAAAGACATAAATTAGGTTGGTTTTTAGCTTTTTCTATCTGCTGACGAAGAAAGCAAATCCTCACTTCTTTATCTACCAGCCATAAATCATCCCCCTCTTTCGTTACTCGCCAAAATCCTATAGAAGCATTTGCTTCTAATAGTTTTTCAGTAATAATTTTCTGTAATATCACTTGTGCATCATCAAACACCTTCTTAGCCTCATCATTTTTTAAAATTTCAGGATAATTGCCTCCCATTTTCCATAACATAAAAAAAGGTTTCCAATGAATATACTTTACAATTTCTTCAAGGTTATAATTCAACAACTGTTTTTCACCCATATAAGCAGGTATAGGCGGAGTATATGTAGTATTCTCATATTGCCATCTATTAGATTGTGCCTGCTCAAGTGAAAGATATTTTTTATAACTATTCTGAGTTTCAAAATTATCTCTTAAAATTTTATATTCTTCTTCAATATTTTTCAAGAATAAATATTTATTATCTGGGTTAATAAGTTGATTTGCCACCTGTACACTACGGGAAGCATCCAATACATGTACTACCCCATAAGGATAACAAGGAGCAATTTTTAATGCTGTGTGTAAGCGAGAAGTAGTAGCTCCTCCTACCATAACAGGTATTGTAATTCCTTCTTTATTAAACAATTTGACAACCTCTATCATTTCCTCAAGAGAGGGTGTTATTAATCCACTCAATCCTATAAGATCAGGCTTGTTTAAACGTACATTTTCCAATATTCTTTGAGCAGTTACCATTACACCTAAATCAATTATTTCATAGCCATTACAAGACAATATTACCCCTACTATATTTTTACCTATATCATGTACATCCCCTTTTACCGTAGCTAATAAGATTTTCTTTTTCTGAGTGGGCTCTACTTTACTTGCCAATATATACGGTTCCAGAAAAGCTACCGATTTTTTCATCACTCTGGCACTCTTTACCACTTGTGGTAAAAACATTTTTCCACTACCAAATAAATCTCCTACTACATTCATACCTGCCATTAATACTTGGTCTATCACCTCCAATGGGAATTTATATTTTTCTAAACACCCTTTGGTATCTTCATCTACATAATCTATAATCCCATGCACTATAGCATATTTAAGCCTTTCTTCAATAGAATGATTACGCCATTCATTTTGTTGCACATTTTGTTCAGATTGCTTTTGTTGCATGGTATTGGCATAAGAGGTAAGTTGCTCAGTAGCATCAGGAGTTTTATTAAAAAGTACATTTTCTATTAATGTCTTTAAATGCTGAGGAATATCATCATACACAGAAAGTTGCCCTGCATTCACTATTCCCATATCCATACCTGCTTGTATAGCATGATATAGAAAAATACTGTGCATAGCTTGCCTCAGTACTTCATTACCTCGAAAAGAAAAAGACAAATTACTAACACCACCACTCACCTTTAACAAAGGATATTTTGCTTTTACCCATCGGATAGATTCTATAAAATCAAGTGCATAATTTTGATGTGCTTCTATACCTGTAGCCACAGCAAATATATTTAGATCAAATACTATATCTTGAGGAACAATACCCATTTTTTTTGTAAGTATAAAATAAGCACGCTCTACAATTTTTTTTCTACGATCAAAATTGTCAGCTTGCCCTTGCTCATCAAAACACATCACAATTATAGCAGCACCATAGTCCCTACAAGTTTGTGCCTGAGATATAAATTGTTCTTCTCCTTCTTTAAGTGAAATAGAATTAACAATACACTTACCTTGTACGCAACGAAGCCCCGCTTCTATCACAGAAAACTTTGAGGAATCTATCATTACCGGCACCATAGCAATATCAGGTTCTGATTGTAAAAGATTAAGAAAATCTACCATACACTGCTCACTATCTAGCAAGGCATCATCCATATTAACATCTATTATTTGTGCCCCATTTTCTATTTGTTCACGAGCTATACGTATAGCTTCATCAAATTTTTTTTCTCTTATAAGACGAGCAAATTTTTTACTTCCGGTTACATTGGTACGTTCTCCAATATTAATAAAATTACTGGCTTTATTGATAATCAGGGGGTTAAGTCCTGATAGTAGTAAATTGTTTGTATACATTTTTTATCTTTATATTGCCTACAAAAATAAACTATCCAAAATAAAGTATTTATTACAAAGTATAAATAATCTTTCTAACAGCCCGAATTTTACCCTCTATAAATTCTCCTTCACCCCATCCTTCCCAATAGAGAAAAAGTTTATTCTCGCACCGAGAAATAATATAATAGATTGCCCTACTTTGTTTAATTTAGTTTACATGTTTTTCTTTCGGTATTAGTAATTCAGAAAACATCACTATAAATATCCTATTTTTGCACTATGATACAAATAAATAATGTATATAAACAATATGGTAATATTACCGTACTAAACAATGTAAGTACCGATATAGAAGATAGAAAAATGGTAGCCATATTGGGCAGATCAGGTGCTGGCAAAAGCACACTATTGCACCTTATTGGCACCTTAGATACTCCTACTCAAGGTAGCATATTTATTAATAATGTAGAAATCAACCAACTACAAGGAAAATCTTTAGCTGAATTTAGAAATAAACATATAGGTTTTATTTTCCAATTTCACTATTTACTTCCAGAGTTTACTGCATTAGAAAATGTATGTATACCCGGTTGGATAGCTCATCAGAAAGAAAAACCTTTAAAAGAAAAAGCCACTCAACTACTTATACAATTGGGACTAAAAGATAAGTTAGAAAGAAAACCAAACCAACTTTCTGGCGGGGAGCAACAACGCATAGCGATAGCTAGAGGACTTATAAATAATCCCTCTATTATTTTAGCAGATGAACCAACAGGTAATTTAGATGAACCAAATGCCCTTCAACTTATGGAACTATTTATTGAACTACAGGAAGAAGTACAGTCTACTTTTATCATTGTAACTCACAATGTAGATATTGCTAAGCAATGCCATCACACACTAACCATTAAAGATGGATTTTTAATAAAAAAGTAAAAATAAGTTTTTCTAACTTATTTTTGTTGCCAATCTTCATTAAATTATTCTACCAAATAAACAAAATGCTATGTCTCACCATTTATTAGTTGTGGAATCCCCAGCAAAAGCAAAAACTATAGAAAAAATTTT
>JBOFDP010000033.1:0-7592 GCA_051647125.1 Chitinophagaceae bacterium
AATTTAAGGCTTTTTGTTGAGCAGAAGTTATGTTATCTATTATTTTAAAATATTTATATTCTAGTGGTACGGAAGAAAATATACAACGAGGGAAAAAGATTTTTTTAACACAACCTATTCAAGAAATTAATAGAATTAAAAATCATATTGAATTAAAGGTTAAAGATGATACTTATCAGAGTATTTATACGATTACTATAGATAATTTTGAGGAGGAAAATACCAAAAATTTAAAACTTAAATGTAGTTGTAGTTATAGTTTTTCTCCTATATGCAGACATAAAGCAGCGGGGTTGTTTTATGTGGATCAACTTTTTTCAAAAAATCCTATCAAGAAAGTGGCAATATTGCCTCTAAACCCAGCTCCTAAGCATAAAGAGGAAGTTTATGTATCAGAATCTAAGGATAAAATAGTCTTAGAAGAGGTTAACTATGGAGTGGGTATTGCACTAAAAAAAATGAATATAGCTTATTCCAAAAAAGTTCAGAAAATTTTAGATAAATACTTTCAAGACCAAGCATTTCAAAATTTTTTGAATATGTATTTGGAAAAAAATATTAATCTACAAATAGCCAAAGTTCTCTTCTTAAATAATTTTTTTAAAGAACTTATACATCAAAATTTAGAAATTACTTTATATCAAGGGGAAAAAGTTTTTAATTATACACTTTCCCAAAAAGCTATTTCTATTACTTTTAAATTGCGTCAAAATAAGGATCATTATTTATGGAAGCTACAATTAGAAAGTTCTTATTATATGGATCAGCTTCACTGGGAAAATACTTTATTTTTAACTACTTCAGATGATGAAATACCCACTTGGAAAAATGCAGAAGATATACTTACTTATTTTACATATTATCCCAATGTAGAAAAAAAATATACCTATACAAATTTACCTTTATTGTTTAATAAACATTTGCTCAAAGAAAGTCTAAGATACCCTTGTGATGTAGATAGTGCTTGTATTCAAAAAATTATAGACAAACATCCTAAAGCAATTATTAATTTTGAAAATAATAAGCAGAGTATTAACATACAATTAAGCTTTTTATATGAAAATTTTGAGGTAACACCGCCTTGTTTTGGATATTATTACCAACTATTGAATAACAATAAATTTGTACTTATAAAAGCATATAAAGATTACGAAAATGAGGTGGCAGAAGACATATCTCAACTGCATTCATCGTTTAAGATGATCACCCCATTTCAATTGTCACTATCTAAAAAAGAATTATCCAAACAATGGATTTCTTTATTCTTCGATACACTTTCGGATATTAAAGTATTAGTAAAAAATAATCAAAATTTACTTTCATCTTCTAAAACTGCGAAAACATTAACTCAACTGTTTATATCTAGAAAAAATGATTTCTTTGATATTCAAATTAAAGCCAGCCTTGGAAATTATAATTTTACTATGGCAGAATTGGAGGAAATGTTTATTAATGATAAAATGACAACATACACCTTACCTACTAATGAAGAGTTTGAAATACCTAAGGAATGGATTACTAAATTTCGTACTTTATTTAAGGTAGGAAAGGTTGAAAACAATCATCTTATTTTACAAAATTACTATCAACATTTATTAGAGAATTTTGAAGAGTTTTCTCAACTCAGAGACGATAATGGAGAGTTTTCTCAAGATAAAAAAATTTCTACAATAAGACCTCCAAAAATGCGAGGAATTACTTTACGAAATTATCAAAAAGAAGGGTTTAAATGGATGGGTATTTTAGAACAAACCCATCATGGAGGATTACTTGCGGATGATATGGGTTTGGGAAAAACGATTCAAATGCTTGCTAAATTATTACATTATTATAAAACCCATCAAAAGTTAAAAACAATCATCGTATGCCCTGCCTCGGTAACGAATAATTGGATAGATGAAATTCAACGTTTTACCCCTGTTCTTTCTGCTTTTATTCATCATGGCAATAAAAGAAAATTTAATTTGGAAGTACTAGAAAAATATGATATTATTCTTATTTCTTATAATACTTTGCAAAAAGATATAACTCATTTTAAAATGATTGAATTTGACTATGCTATTTTAGACGAATCTCAGTACATTAAAAACCCATATAGCAAAACCACCCGTGCCGTGTATCAACTTCAAGCTAAGCACCGTATGTGTCTGAGTGGTACACCTTTGCAAAATTATACTTTTGATATTTATGCTCAAATGAATTTTCTTAATCCAGGGTTTTTGGGTAGTATAGAAAATTTTAAAAATCGTTTTGCCGCACTTATAGATGTGTATGAAGACAAGCAAGCCAAAGAGGATTTAAAGAATATTCTTAATCCGTTTATTTTGCGTCGTACAAAAAATCAAGTAGCTACCGAATTACCTCCTAAAACAGATTGTATTTTGTATTGTGATATGGAAGAACAGCAACGCTATATTTATGAATACTACAGAGAATTATATCGTAATAAATTACTTAATCTTGTGAAAGAAGAAGGTTTAGGAAAAAGTAAGTTACATGTTTTACAAGGACTTACTTTTTTACGTCAAATTTGTAACTCCCCTTCATTGGTTAAAGAAAATATCCCGTATAGCAATATTCCTATAAAAATCAAGGTTTTAGACAGTCATATTACGGAACATATAAGAGAACATAAGATACTTATATTTTCTCAATTTGTAGGTATGTTGCAAATAATAAAAAAAGATATAGACCATTTAAAAATACCCTATGCTTATTTGAATGGGCAGACGCCATTGAAAGAACGTAAAAAGCAAATTCAAGTTTTTCAAGAAGATGAATCTGTGAGGATTTTTCTTATATCTTTAAAAGCTGGTGGTGTGGGGTTAAATCTTACGGCAGCAGATTATATTTATATAGTAGACCCTTGGTGGAATCCTATGATAGAAGAACAGGCTATAGATCGTGCCCATCGTATAGGACAAACAAAAAATATATTTTCTTACCGTATGATTTGTAAGAATAGTATTGAAGAAAAAATTTTATTATTGCAACAAAAAAAATCAAAGCTTGCCCAAGATTTAATTACTCAAGAAAAAGGATTTGCCAAAACTTTATCGGTTAATGATTTAGAATTTTTGCTAAGTGATTAAAAAAAAGATAAGTTTTTGCTCATCCTTTTTTTAATCACTATTTTATAAAGATAAATGAATTATAATTAAACAATAATTTATTTGAGCCTGCTAATTACTTCATCTATTTTATTTTCTTTTTGACAAAGACTAAGTCTGATATAATCCTTTCCCATAGTTCCAAAAATACCACCGGGAGTAGTAAAGATATTTTTTTCATACAAAAGAAAATCACTTAACGCATAGCCATCTTTATATTGTGAAGGTACTTTCGCCCATCCAAAAAGTCCAGCCTGAGGCAAGTCGTAATTACAATTTAATAGGTCTAGTATTTGATATATTTTTTTTCTTCGTTGGGTATATATTTGATTAAGCTCTTCATACCAAGTTTGAGGTAAAGATAGGGCTTTGGTAGCAGCCAGCTGTAAAGGAAAAAACATACCACTATCCATATTACTTTTAAATTGTAGTACTTTTTGTACAATATTTTTATTGCTTGCAAGCATACCCACACGCCACCCCGCCATATTGTGAGACTTGCTGAGTGAATTTATCTCTATCGTAATATCTTTAGCTCCCTCTACGCATAGCAAACTCATGGGCTTAGGGTTATTGATAAAACTATACGGATTATCGTGGCAAAGTAATAGGTGATGTTTCTTGGCAAAAGCCACTAATTTTTGAAATACTTCGAGGGAGGGTATTGTACCTGTGGGCATGTGTGGATAGTTTACCCACATAAGTTTTACTTTTGAAAGATCTGTTTTTTCTAGAGCATCAAAATCCGGAAGCCAGTCATTTTTTTCTTCCAAAGTATATTCTCTACATTTACCTTCTGCTAGGGTTACTGCACTACGATAGGTAGGGTATCCAGGATTGGGGACTAATACTTCGTCTCCTGCATTTAAAAAAGCCATACACACATGCATAATACCTTCTTTTGAACCCATAAGGATAAGTAGTTCTGTATCAGGATTTAGCGATACACCATAATGCGTATAATAAAAATCCACAAATGCTTTTCTTAGAAAAGGACTACCTTGATAGTTTTGATAAGAGTGAGTATTGTCTTTTTGGGCTTCAGTGTACAAACTTTCTATTACTGAAGGGTGAGGAGGCATATCAGGACCACCAATGCCAAGGCTAATAATAGGTTTTCCTGCTTGAATAAGTAGGTCTACCTCTCTTAGTTTTTTAGAAAAGTAGTATTCGTTTATTCCTTTTAATCTTTTTGCATGAGGTATTGTCATTTCAGTAAATCCAGTTTCCTTTTTTATAAATCCCAAAGATAAGAATGCTTTCGGTTTTGGGTCGTAGTTTTTCTATTACTTTAAAAAATGTATCTAAATGATCAAACTCTATATCGGCATGAAAAGCATATTTAAATTGTGTGCCAGGAATGGGAATACTTTGTAGTTTGCTCATATTAATGCCATATTGAGTCATGATATTAAGCACTTTGGAGAGGCTTCCTTGACTATGGTCTGTATGGAAATAAATAGAGGCTTTATTAGCATAGGGTGTATGTAAAATATTTTTTTGTTGTAATACCAAAAAACGAGTATAATTGTCTTTCTTACTGTGAATATTAGGAGATATTATATTAAGATGCAAAAGCTTAGCAGCTAAATCACTAGCTATTGCAGCTATATGATGAGTTTTGGATTGTGCAATATATTTTGCACTAAGGGCAGTATCGGCAGTTTCTACCAATTTCCAATGAGGATATTGATGCAGATATTGAAGACATTGCTGTATTGCCATATGATGTGAATGTACTTCTTGAATATCTGTAAGGTGTACCCCTGGATTAACCAAAAGATGTTGGTTGATTTGTAAATAAATTTCTCCCTGTATGCTGAGATGGTGGGTATTTTGTAGTAAAAAATAATTAGGAAGTATACTCCCCGCCAAACTATTTTCTATAGCCATTAAAGCTCCATCACAAATATCTTTATTTTCTGTAGTTTGTATAAGTTGATAAAACGTATCACAAGGGATAAAATCTATATCTTGACCATACCATTCTTGGGCAGCTTTATGGTGAAAACTGCCTTCATATCCTTGTATGGCAATACGTTTTTCGGTAGAGTGCATTTTTTGTTTGTATGATTAAGAATACAAATATAGGGAATAAATAGGACAACAGAATAAGATAAAAAGTAAATTTACCTTGTTAATTTTAGGAGGATAGAATGGGGTCGTAAAATAAAATATCGGATTATCTAAAAACTGTATTATATAGCTTTAAATAAGGAAATTCTATTTACTTGCTTTTTTATACGCCTGGTTTATGTTTAAAATAATTATATCTTTACGGACTATGAAAGATCAAATTCTCATACAAGATATTATTCAAATTATAGAGCAGGTTGCTCCTCCTTATTTGCAAGAATCTTATGACAACTCAGGCATAATTGTAGGTGAAAAAAATAGAGTTTGTACAGGGATTATATTGGCTTTGGATTGTACGCTCCAAGTTATCCAAACAGCTATTGAGGAAAAGAAAAATTTCATACTTACTCACCATCCACTCATTTTTAAAGGACTGAAAAGAATAACCCAACAAACGGCGATAGAGCAAATAGTTATTTTCGCTATTCAGCACGACATCACCATCTATGCAGCTCATACCAATTTGGATAATGCATTAAGATATGGCGTAAATAAAGAAATAGCTCAGCGTATAGGTTTATCAGAGATAAAACCTTTGCTTCCAAGAGTGCAAATTATGAATAAAATAGTAGTGTTTGTACCACAAAATTATATTGACAAAGTACACCAAGCAATGAGTGAGGCTGGGGCAGGGAATATAGGTAATTATAATAGTTGCAGTTTTCAATCTCAAGGTACAGGCACATTTAGGGCATTAGCCAATGCCAATCCTTTGGTAGGGGAAAAGATGCAATTGCATAGAGAACCAGAAATTAAGATAGAGATGCTTTGTTGCCAATGGCAATTACAAACGGTGCTGCAAGCCATGCTTAGCGTACATCCTTATGAAGAGGTGGCTTATGATATTATTCCATTACATAATACCTGTAATGACTATGGGAGTGGTGCTATAGGTATGTTGGAAAAAGAAATCAGCGAACAAGATTTTTTAAACCATTTGAAAAAAGTATTTCATTTATCGGTTATAAAACATACCGCCTTTTGCGATAAACCTATTCAGCGAGTAGCTTTGTGTGGTGGGGCAGGTGTGTTTTTGCTATCTCACGCCATCCAGCAAAAAGCAGATATATTGATTACAGGAGATGTGAAACATCATGATTTTTTATTTTCTGCAACATCTTTAATACTTGCTGATATAGGACATTGGGAGAGTGAACAATTTACGATAGATATTTTTTATCATTTGATTATCAATAAATTTCCTAAATTTGCATCTCGTATTACACAAAAAAATACAAATCCTGTATATTATTTTATATAAAAAATTATTATGGCACAAGTATCAACAGAATTTACAATAGAAGAAAAATTGGTTTCATTGGTAAAATTACAAGTGATAGATTCTAAAATAGATGAAATACGTATAGTAAGAGGAGAACTCCCTATGGAGGTATCTGATATGGAGGATGAATTGAGTGGATTAGTTGCTAGAAAAACTCGTATAGAAGAAGCAATCAATGGTATAGCAGATTATATTAATACTCAAAAAGAAAATATAAAAAAAGCCGAAGAGCTTATTAATAAATATGATAAACAGTCTAATAATGTAAAGAATAGTCGTGAGTTTGATGCTATTAATAAAGAACTTGAAAATCAACGTTTGGAACTTAAACTTTTTGAACAACGAATAAGAAATGCTTCAGAAGATTTACTGCAGAAAACTAAAGCACTTGAAGTTCTTAAAAAAACTATTGAAACCAAACAATCCTCTTTATCTATAAAACAGGAAGAGCTTGGTAATATTATAGTATCTACAGAAAAAGAAGAAAAAGACTTGCTCAAGAAGGAGGGGGAGGCTCGTAAAAATGTAGAAGAAAGGTTATTGCATGCTTATGATCGTATTCGTAAAATATATAAGAATGGACTTGCTGTTGTGCCTATAGAAAGAGATGCTTGTGGAGGATGTTATCAGGTAGTTACGCCACAACGTCAGGCAGAGGTTATTACTCCTAAAAAAATATTAGCCTGCGAAAATTGTGGTCGTATTTTAGTAGAGGAATCTTTTTTTAACAAGTATAAGAAGAAATAAAATTAGAGTTCCATAATTTAAAGAAGGCTTTTATCAATAGGATAAAAGCCTTTCATTTTTTTATTTGCCCAACTTGATGAGTATTTGTTTGGCTTCTTCATTTCCTAATTGAGCTGCTCGTTTATAATCAGCAATCGCTCCATCAATATCATTTAATTTTCTTTTGGCAATTCCCTATTAATTTGCAACATTCAATCCGTATATAAAAATGCATTCAATATGTAAGATATTAATTTTTGTAAAAATCATTCAATTTGTACATAAATGTAAATGTGGTATTAAAAATGTGAATTTCAATCCCTGACGAAATAAAGCCA
>JBOFDP010000034.1:0-15043 GCA_051647125.1 Chitinophagaceae bacterium
TCATTGGCAAATATAAAAGTTATGGTTCCACCATTTTTTATCTCTATGGCTATACCAAACCACTAAATTTTGTGGAACTTTGTGGTAAATATTCCCAACAATGCCATGACATAATCAAGAGTAGGCAAAAAAAATTTAAAGAAAAATATGAAAAAAATAACATTATTTATTGTTACGTTTATTGCCTTTATTATAGGAACATCGTTTGTAAGTAAAAATAATAAGGCTTTAGAAAATCTACCTACAGATATTCAAAAAAATATTTTCTTATTGAAAACAGCTTTTACACAAGAAGAGTTATTAAAAGCTTCTACAGAAGATATTAAAGTAAAAACAGGTATAGAAATGAGTGAAAATACTCTCCAAAAATTAAAAAATACAATGACCTATAAATCTAAAATTACTAACAAAAGCAACAAAAATAACTCGGAGTCTGATAGCAATAATATCTTTGCAATATTAGGATTTGTTCTTGTTTTTTTGATATCTATAGCTGGGCTTGTATTGAGTATTATTGGATTGAACAAAAGCAAACAAATGGGGGTAAAGGAAGGTGGCTTTCTATTGCTGGTATAGTTATCAGTAGTCTATCTTTTTTAATTATTATAATTGTTATCATATCGGTAGCTGCTATATAAAAAAACCATTATTACAAATCTATCTTGTGTACAATAACTATTGTATACAAGATTTTTATCAATATAAAGAAACTAACTTATTATGAAAAAAATAGTATTTGCTTTTTCTTTGTTATGCTCAATGCAGTTTATCTATGCACAAGAATTTTTATTACAAAAGGAATGGAAAGCTAAAAAATCCATATCTAATAAAATAGATCAAATGTTTACTTTAATATTTACCAAACAAAAAACTACTTGTAGAAGATAAAAAAATGATAATTAATAATTCTTCAAAAAAACATAAGCATATACTTAAAGGATGTATAGCAAAAGAAGGAAATTATATGACATTATTACTCAATAAAAAAGATGATAGTATTGTTTTTATTCATAAAAATTTACCTAAACAACACCTTGTTACAAGCAATGTAGATTCTATGATATGTACCTTGTTTATTGTGGATAACGAAAAACCTGATGGAGATATAATTAGTATATCTCTTAATGATAAAAAAATAATAGGGGCTTTGGAAATAAGCAAAGAAATCACTGCTCAAAATATTAAACTTATATCTGGTAAAAATAAGATAATAGTTACTGCAATAGACGAAGGAAGTAACCCCTCCGCTACAGTACATATTATCATTAAACAAAATGATATTATCTTATTAGATATACCCATTTTTATGAAAAAAGGAGAACAGAAAACATTATGGTTTGATTATCCTAAAAGATAATATTATTCCATCTATAGATGTTCTACAAAATAGTACTCAATAATATTTAATAATAAAAGATAGTTATATAGTTTTTTTAAAATTGTAATTTTGTAATATTATTATTCCTACGTTATTGTATTTGTTTAGATTAAGATTTTTTCTTTTGATAAAGAGATCATCAGCCTATGCATATCCACATAGAAAATGCTGATGGTATTGCTAAATTTGAAATAGCAAGTGGTATGCAACACCTTGAAAATCAGGGTGTAAAAAATAAAAATATCAAATTTGCCCAATTTTGAATTTTATAATAATCTAATATATTCCGATACACATATATCGTAACTTGTGGTTGAAGATTTTTTTTGATTCTGCTTTCTTCTTTATATAAAACTATAGCGTATACTTCTAAATAAGAAGATTGTTTGAAAAATATAGATAAAGCAACTATTTTTGTAGCTTATCAAAAATATCAGTAAAAGCATGAATCCAGATACTCCTTTGATGAAGCAACACAGTGCTATAAAAAAAAAATATCCTGATGCTATTTTGCTTTTTAGAGTAGGTGATTTTTATGAAACTTTTAATGAAGATGCCATTATTACCTCCAAAGTATTGGGCATTATGCTTACCAAAAGAAATAATAAATTGAAAAGTAGTGGTGACCTGGCAGGCTTTCCTCATCATGCTCTGGATACCTATTTGCACAAGTTGGTACAGTCTGGCTATAGAGTGGCTATTTGTGACCAATTAGAAAATCCTAAAATGGTGCAAGGCATTGTAAAAAGAGGAGTTACAGAATTGGTAACGCCGGGTGTAGCCATTCACGAAAAATTATTAGATAATAAAACAAACAATTTCTTAGCAGCTATACATATCTTGGAGGGATATTTTGGCATTGCTTTTTTAGATGTTTCTACAGGGGAATTTTTTCTTACTGAAGGTACAGAGGAATATATAGCAAAAACACTTTTTAGTTTTTCTCCTTCAGAAATTATTCTATCAAAAAAACATCAAAAAAAATTCTCTCAAACTTTTGATAATAAGTTTTATACTTATGCAATAGAAGATTGGATTTTTGAAAGTATCTTTGCTAAAGAAAATATGCTTCGTCATTTTCAAACACATTCTTTAAAAGGATTTGGTATAGAGAATTTAGAAGCAGGCATCGTGGCGGCTTCTGCTATTTTGTATTATTTAAAAGATACAGAACATCCCAATTTTGAGCATATTACCTCTATTCAACGATTAGATAAAAAAGAATATCTGTGGATGGACTCATTTACTATTCGTAATTTGGAATTGGTATCGGGTAATAAAACATTACTCGAAGTTATCGATGAAACCTATACTTCTATGGGGGCTCGACAGCTTAAACGATGGATTTTAATGCCTCTTTCTAATAGGGAGCAAATACATCAACGGTTAGAAATGACAGCCTATCTTTTTGAAGAAAAAAGTTTCCATACTGGCATACAAGATATACTTAAAAACATAGGTGATATAGAGCGATTGGTAGCTAAAATTCCATTAAAAAAAATCAATCCTAGGGAAGTACTACAAATAGGTAAATCTTTGTCTGAAATAAAACAATTGCAACAACTTGCTACCCAATGTAATCATAAAAATCTTAGGCTTTTATTAGAGCAATTACAGCCCTGTGAGATGATAGCAGATACTATAGGAAAAATGATTGTAGAGTCTGCACCTATATTGGTACAAAAGGGTGCTGTTATTAAACATGGTATAAATAAAGAGTTGGATGAATTACGAGATATGTTAGAAAACAATAAATTGTATCTTCAATATATGCAAGAAAGAGAGGCATTGGATTCTGGTATTAATTCTTTAAAAATTGGTAGCAATAATGTTTTTGGTTATTACTTTGAAGTAACTAATAATCATAAAGAAAAAGTTCCTGATACTTGGATAAGAAAGCAAACTTTAGCCAATTGTGAAAGATATATTACCCCAGAGTTGAAAGAATATGAGCAAAAAATTTTTGGAGCAGAAGAAAAAATATTATCCCTTGAAATTCAAGTGTATGAGCAACTATTAATTTCTTTATACAATTATATTTTACCTATCCAACAAAATGCCCAGCTTATTGCTACTATAGACTGTTTACAATCTTTTGCTACCATTGCCTATAAATATAATTATTGTAAACCGCAGGTATTGGAAGAAGAAGTTTTGAATATCATGGGAGGAAGACATCCAGTGATAGAAAACACCTTACCAACAGGAGAGCTATATATTCCTAATGATATATTGATGAATAAAGAAAACCAGCAAATTATTATTCTTACAGGTCCTAATATGAGCGGAAAGAGTGCTTTGTTAAGACAAACAGCCCTTATTATACTCCTTGCTCATATGGGTTCTTTTGTGCCTGCAACTTTTGCAAAAATTCCTTTTACTGATAGTATTTTTACACGTGTAGGCGCTCTTGATAATCTTGCCGCAGGAGAAAGTACTTTTATGGTAGAAATGAATGAAACGGCAAATATTCTTAATAATGTTACTCCTCATAGTTTTATACTTTTAGATGAAATCGGTAGAGGAACATCAACCTATGATGGTATCTCTATAGCGTGGAGCATAGCAGAGTATTTGCACGAGCATTCCTATAAACCACTTACGCTATTTGCTACCCACTATCATGAACTAAATAATTTGGAAAATACCTATGGACGTATCAAGAATTATCATATTAGTTATGAGAAAAAAGAGGATAAAATTATTTTTTTGCGTACACTTGCATTAGGAGGTACAACGCATAGTTTTGGTATCCATGTGGCTCGTATGACAGGGATGCCTAAAATATTAATAGATCGAGCTGAACAAATACTTAAAGATCTTGAAAAAAATAGAGACAAAAAAGAATCTTTATCCATACAACAAACCTTGCTTCCTTTTTCTACTATACCAACATCCTTGCACCAAGAGTCAGCAATAGAAAATATGCTAAAAAAGATAGATATTAACATAATGACACCAGTAGAGGCATTACTTAAAATACAAGAATTGAAAAAAAGCTTAATACAGAATAATTTAGATGAAAATATATACTAGACAAGGAGATAAAGGTACTACCTCCTTAGCTGATGCTACGAATGTGCCTAAAGATGACCCTAAGATAGAAGCGATTGGAACGATAGATGAGTTGAATTGTTGGATTGGGTTATTAATAGATGAACTACATCGGGATGTAGAAAAAGAAGAACTTACAGCAATACAAAAAACCCTTTTTCAAATTAATGCATTAATAGCTCAATACAGGCTATTGGATAATAATAAAATAGAATGTTTATTAAAGAATTCTATTATTTATTTTGAAAAAAGAATAGATGAAATGGAACAGGAATTACCTAAATTACATCATTTTATTCTTTATGGCGGTCATATTATTGTAAGTCATATACATATTGCCCGTGCAATATGTAGAAAGGTTGAGCGGAGAGTAGTTGCATTACAAAAAATGGGTATATTACTTGGTGAAAGTATAATATATTTGAATAGATTGAATGATTATTTTTTTGTTTTTGCACGTTACACAGCAAAGAATCTAATGGTGGAAGAAAAATATTGGATAGGTTAAAATTTTTTTGTAGTGTATAATCTATTCTTAATTTTAGGATATACCCAAAGTTTTATTATCAATTATTTAAGGTTCTAAAATAATTGATTTATTTTTGTGGTAATGATTAAATTATATCAAGAACATATACTTCAAGAAACTGAAGATTGGATAGCTATTCAAAAATGGTCGGGCATTGCTACTATTCCTGAACATAAAGAAAGTTTTTCGATAAAAAGTTTATTACAAGAAAAATACCCTAATATTTTTGTTGTACACAGGTTGGATAAAGAAACCTCTGGAGTAGTACTTTTTGCCAAAAATGCTACATGTCATAAAATTTTATCACTTCAATTTCAGTGTCGTACGGTTCAAAAAGAATATTTAGCTATTGTAGAAGGGAGTATTTTTGAAAAAAAAGGTTCTATTAATATGGGTATATTACCCAACACTTCAAAACCTAATATGATGATATGGACACCGAAGGGGGAACCCTCTGTTACTAATTATACGGTATTAGAAGATTTTGGTAAATATAGTTTGGTAAAATTTATACCACTTACAGGGCGTACTCACCAAATACGTGTGCATGCCAAATATATTAAACATGCTATTGTTTGTGATACGCTTTATGGAAATGAGAATCCCATATTTTTATCTTCTTTCAAATCTAAATACAAGCAAAGTATACATCAAGAAGAAAGACCCTTACTTTTTCGATTGGGATTACATGCTTCTTTGTTACAGTTTACTGACCATGAAAAAAATATTTCTGTTTCTTGTCGCATTCCTAAAGATATGAATGCACTTTTACAACAATTACGAAAAAGGAATGGTCGGTTGATTTCACAAGGTAGAAACCACCTATTTAGTTTCGATATAGGCAATCAAAATATCAAGTAGAATAAATCTACCTGTTATATTTCTTTGGTTGTATAAGCTCGAAAGGATTCCCACATTACAATGCTTCCTGCAATAGATACGTTGAGGGAGTGTTTCATCCCCTGCTGTGGTATTTCAATAGTATGATTACAATATGTAAGTACTTCCTCACTTACACCCTTTAGCTCATTGCCTATGATAAGTGCTATTTTCTTTTCATTATGCCAAACAAAATTTTCCAAACTTACACTGTTTTCCACTTGCTCTATAGCTATAATGGTATAATTTTCTAACATTAAAGTTTGTATACATTCTATAGTAGAGGTAAAATATTGCCACGCAACAGATTTTGTAGCTCCTAAAGCTGTTTTTTCTATATCTCGATGAGGCGGCTGAGGGGTATATCCACAAAGAAAAATTTTTTCTATCTGAAATGAATCGGCAGTTCTAAAGATACTCCCTACATTGTGCATAGATCGAATATTATCTAATACCACTACTACCGGAATTTTTTTCTCTTGCAGGGTTTCTTCTATGCTTTTTCTATGTAATTCTTCTATTGATAATTTCCGAAACACTATACTACTACAATTTTCCTACAAAAGTACAAGAAAATATCAGAAATTTGTAAATGACGATGGTAGTGAATAATAAGAAGGTATATGTTTATTTAAAGTATTTGGTATTTTTGTCTTAAAGTACTCTATTTAAGATATTAGTATTATCTATAAAACCTAATTATACTATAACTCTACTTTTTATTTATGATACACTGAAAATTTTTAGTATTTTCAGTAAAAAGGTATACTTTTGCTTTAAATAAAAGAGAGTATTTTATGCAAAAAAGAATAATATTTGCTATACTATTTTTATTTTTTGTGATAGCAATATTTTTAGAATTATCCGGATGTAAGAAAAAGAAACCTTTAGATATTCATCCTCCATATAATACCTTTATTGATACTGCTACCCTTAAAATAAAAGTTATTAACCCACCCTTAGCCTCAGGGGTAGATGTTACGCTCCCTAATACAACAGTAAAATTACTGTTGTTTGATTCTAAAAATTTATATCTTTCTCAATCTACATATCATGGTATTCATACTGAAGATACTGCTATTGTACTCAATGGTATTCCTATGGGTCATTATACAGCTCTTCTGATTGTAGATGGTCCGGGTATTACCAATCTTGGTTATTTACAAGAAGGAGAACATGGTTATCCAGAGGTAGTAGATACTCTACAAAGTTTGTTAGCAGGTAGTTATGTAGGTGTATATTCGGATATAAGCTATGTAGGTGTTTCTAAGACATTATTAGTGAATAAGCCCAATAATGAAGGAGTATTACATATGCAACCTTTATATTCTATAATTTCTCAGGTAACCTTTGATTTGAACAAAGTGGTTTCAGCTTGGCAACAAGTACCTCAAAAAACAGATGGCATGGCGATGCTTTTGTTTGAAGATAATACGTATGTTACAAAATTTTCTGTACCTGATTCATCCATTAAAAAAGGTAAGTTTAGTATTCCTATCGCACAAGGGGCAAATTATAGTTTTTTATTTGTAGATATGATACATCAAGATATTTGTGTATTATCCGATTCTTTGAAAAAAGGAGAATCCTCTATACAAAGTATTCAATCTTTAGCAGAACGCTATAATAATAATATTCGTATGGGTATGGTAGGCACATTAGATATTCCTAAACCTACTATTGTCAACTTAAACAAAACAACAGAAAACTTATCAGTAGAAAACTGTATGGCTGAGGTAATTTTTACCTTTCCTGATGATATGAAGGATATTCCCAAACCTGTAAACTCCGAGGGTTTGGTTCTTTTAGAATTTCAAAATGGGAATCTTATTAGACAGATGTTGATTGATGAAGATTCTTTAAAAAATGCCTCATTTACCACTCAAGTATTGAAAGATAATAACTATTATTTTATAGTAGTAGATTTATTAAAAGAAGACGGACGTTTTTATTTATCAGATTCTTTACAATCAGAAAAGGCTACTATCAACAATATTCAATCATGGGTAGAACCTTATAATCAAAACATGAGAATGGGTACTATTACCTCCAATATAGTATCTCTTAAAGAAAATATGGTAGTACCTATTATTAATGGATTAGTTAACATTACCTTTGATTTATCTGCTTTAGTCAGTAGTCCTCTATTAGAAACTAATCAAACTGATGGTTTTGCATTATTAGAGTTTAAAGATGGGATATTTATAAAACAAATTGATATACCTTATATTACGGCTACAAATATTCCAGATACATATACGGCTTCTGTTGTTAAATCTACAGGATATAGTTTTGTCTTTGCTGATTTAATGAAATCTACAGATGGTTCTTTTGAATTGAAGAATAATATATTATTACAGAATACTACTCTTAACAAAATGAAAGATTGCATAGAGCCATATCTTAATCAAAATATAAGAATGGGAGTTGTTGCTATAGCTAATCTTAATACCACTCCCACAACTAATCCTATAAAAGTTAATAGCCTCATACAATCTGTTAAGGTAAACTTAGCAGGAAATATTGGATGCAGTAGTGAAAAAGAATGGACTACAGCCATAAATTGGGCAATCTTAGTATTAGATCATACAGGATTTTATAAAAGGACCGTTGTTGCTAATGTAAATTATCAAACACTATCTACTACTCCTTTTAATGTATGGAAAGGGAATCCTTATACTCTTGCTGTTATAGGAGAATTTGGGAGTACTGCTCTTCGAAATTTCCAAAATAATACCACTACTTATAATTATATTAAAAATAATATTAACAATATACAACCCCATCAATATGCTTGGCTTGCAACGGATTCTGGAATTACTACAGAAAAAGTATCAGCTGATCATATACTAACTATTAATGCTACAACTAATATTTTAACAAATGCTATACAGTCTTATATTCGTATGGATAGGATACCTATAAATACAATTTCTCAGTTAAGAGCATTAGGTAAAGGGTATAGTAATTTTGGTTGTAACCCTATAAAAATTACAGGTATAGTAACTACTGATGGTAGTGGTGAAAATGATATTAAAGATCTTATTATCTTACAAGATAAAATGAATATCCATGCAGCCATACCTATACAATTTAATACTCCTACTGGATTAAACAAAGGTGATCAAGTAACTATTGTTATACAAGATGGAAATTTAGAGAGAAATAATATAAATGCTAACAATATGCTTGTATTGGAAAATGTAACTTATACCAAAGACCCTTCAACAGCTATTGTTCCTAACCAATCTGTAAGTGTTTTATCGCTTGGTGATATTACTTCATTAACAGAGGATAATATTGCTCCATATGAGGCAATGTTAGTATCTGTTAATCATGTTGAGTTTAGATATTGGAAAGGACAAACGTATTATGACCTTATACATTTAAACCCTACAGTGGTAGACTTTATAGAATTAAGAGATGCCAATGTAAATGCCAATACACCTACTAGCAAGAGAGCAAAATTTAGATTAAAGATGAATACCTCTCTTTCTCAAATTAGTGGTTTTGGATTTCAACCCATTCCTGCAGGAAAAGGAAAAGTTGTAGGTGTTTTAGCAAAGAATAGTACTAATCAGTATGCCATACAGCCTAGGGATAAAAATGATATTTTTACAGACAATAATGTTCTAAATAGAGTCGATAAAGGAGTCGTTGTTCAGTGGATTGGATATCATCCTACATTGGATTATAACCTTATAAGTACTAATTGGGGGACTAACGTTTATGCTGCTGGTTCAATTTCAGGTGTTGCAAGAGAAAACTCTTTTGTGGAGGGAAATATGCCTGGTTTGGTTTATGAAAAAAATCCTGCTGGAGATGGATGGGCTAGTGCAAGGGAAGGTATTTATATTAAATGGGCAGATGCAAAAGATATTGTTCCAGGAAGTGCTATTCTTTTTCGTGTGGATACTCGAGAGATGGTAACAGGAGAAGACTTAATAATTTCCCAAATTTCAGGAGAAAGAGGGACTTATTTTAGTTATGGTACAAATATTATTTATAGTATTTCTTACTCTATTAATGAAGGACCTTTTCAAGATCTTCCCCATGAAATAGAAAGTGATTTGTGGTTTGGATCGGCAGGTTCCTGTCCATGGGTAATAACAAAAGGTTCTATTCCTATTACTATTCCTAATGTAGGAGGAGGAAGTCTGGTGATTGCTTTTACCTATAAAAGTGGTAGCGGTGGCAATGGTAATGCTCCTTGGTCTAGTATTACTCATGTTAAATTAGAACAAAAATGATAATAAATTAAATATTAGTTTTTATGAAAAAGACATTATTTATATTAATTCTTTTATCAATAGGAATAATATTATTAGAGTCTTGCAACAAGTTATTTCCATTTGAGTTTGACGAGGGTAATAATGTCGAGAGTTTTGAGATAGATAATTTTACTTATGGTATTCAGTTGGGGACTCCCATTATCAATCCAAATGTAGAGGATCCTTTGAATGGAGTGTATGGGAGTATAACTTTAGTGGTGAACAAGGGAGATCAATATTTTCCTTTGGTATTTAATATTAAAGATATTAAGCTTTCTGCTGGTGCAGTAATACGTAATTGGCCCAATGAATTGTCATTAACATTTCTTACCCCTACAGACCCACCTAAAGAATTTTATGTGGTATCTGCGCATGGTAAAGTAAAAAAATGGATAATTTCTATACAAAATCGCACACCCTCTCTTCCTGATCCTAATAAAAGAAATACTGATATATTGAGTTTTTCTTTTAAGGAAGGTTCTGTTCTGTTAAATGGTAAGGATGAAATGTATTCTTCTGATGTGGCATTAAAAGATGATTCTGTACTCTTGGTATATTATACAGATGGTACTTTGCCTATTAATTTTCCTATCGAGATTAAACCAAGTTTACGATTGCCCAATGGGGCATATTTAGAAAATCCGAGTGATACCAATGCAATGAAGTTTGTACAATTGGGAGATGTAAAAACAATAATGGTTATAGCTGCAGACAGTCTTAAGAAAAAAATTTGGTATGTTGCTTTAAAACCTATTGTATTACCCCCCCCACCTCCAGGTACTAATTATAGTGATGCTGCTGCTATTACTGATTTTAGTATTGGGAATTATGCTCCTGCAGCATTTCTTAGTTTTGGGCAACCAGTAATAGATACCAATTCTTATACTATCTATCTTCCAGAATATAATAGTTATTTGTTTAATAAACCAATTGTCATGGTAGTGGCAAATCTTGGATTATCACCTCAAGCAACTACAGGTAATGATTATACAGGTATTTTTTCTTTTTCTGATTTTACAGATACTAAAACTATAGTGGTCATAGCAGAAAGTGGCAAACAAAAAATTTGGAAAGTACAGTTATTGTATAGTCCTCAGCTTAATAATAGTGGATTTGAACAATGGAGTCAGAAAGATAACTATTCTGTAATTAATGGAGGCCATTGGATAAATAATAACTTTTTACCCAATAATATGGTACATTCTGTGTCCATAGTAAATGATGTTTTTGATGCTTTTGAAGGTAACAAATGTGCAGAAATAACGACACAGTATATTATAAGAGGTGCAGCAGGTGTTAATTCTACTACGCCAGTATGTGGGGGTATGATATTCTTAGGAGCATTTAACTTTAGTGCTAGCGAAGATGCAATACGAGATCCTTTACGTACTTACAATTTTGGTATTCCATTTATTTATGCACCTACATATATACATGTAGCACTGAAATATTTACCCTATAAACCAGTGATAAAAGCTACTATTAAAAATTTTAATTATGTATTTGGCAATGCAGTACCCAATTTTGAAATTACTAATACCGGAGAAACAGATAAATGTGATGTTTCTATAAAAATATATGATGCTGATAATAATGTTATAGGTACTGGTAATTTTAGTACTAATGAAACTATTAGTGATTGGAAAGAAATTTATATTCCTATTGCTTATAAGAGTACAGCCTCTCCAGCTAAGTTGGATATACGTTGTAGTTCTAGTCAGGGAGGATTAAATTATATTGGAGGCTCTGGGGCTACCGGAGGATCTAGTAATTCCATAGGGAGTAAACTCTATTTAGATGATATTAAATTGTGGTATACGCCAGTGTCTACTATGCCTAAAATATAAATTATGAGTATTTTTAAAAATACACATTTGAGTCTCTCTTCATTTCTCCTTTTTGGTATTATTTGTTTATGGATAAGTAGTCAAATACAAGCACAAAATACAGGTGATTTTTTATCAAGAGAATCAAAAGAAAATGTAATTCGAAAAAATATTTTGCAGATAGCCACTCTCTTAGGGACGGATATAGGAGGAGGAGTACCTTATGGTCATATCCCTAAAGATTTTCGCCCTTATCCACAGTTAAATATTTCGGTAGGTTTATGGTTTAATTATATTTTTAATCCTAATTGGCAGTTAGGGTTTACTACTACTTATAAAAAAGTAGCTTTGGCTGCCGATGCTCGTATGGAAAATGAATTTTTTAGGGCATATCTTAATGGAAGTACAGAACTTACAGAAGTATATTATACAGGAATTGCTCGACAAAGTATGAGTTTTACAATGTTAGAATTTCCTTTGGTATGTAAATATGGATTGGGGAGAGAAGGAAGATATCGGATAGTTTTTGGAGCTTATGGAGCTTGGATTATGGATAAAAGTTTTTTGGTACATGCTAAAACGGGTTATCAGGGGCTAACACCTGATAATATATCTACTATTATTCCTGAAAGTGGTTTAGAATTAGATTTTGGATATGCTTTACATAATTGGGAAGCTGGATTAGTATTGGGATATGAACAAGCTATTACCACAAGGCTGAATATAGATTTTATGATATATTCGGGATTTAAGGATATTGTACAACCTTCAAAGAAATTTTTAAATTATAGTATGTTTCCTATGAGGTTAGGAATTCATTTGAGTTACAGCTTACTTGAATTTTCTCCTGATAAAGAGGACAAATTTAAGTTTATATATAGGTAAAAGATTTTTTATTATATACAAAAATCTCAGTATCTTTGAGTAAAAAATAATTGCTGTAATGAAAAAAATAATTGAAATTACAAAACAAATACGTACCAATTTTATTCATTTAACAGAAGGGCTTTCTTTAGATCGATTAAATAAAACCCCTGATAAATTTAACAATAATCTTATTTGGAATTTTGGACATACTATAATTACCCAACAAAACCTTACCTATAAGTTAGCTGCTATAGCCTCGTCAATACCTGTTCCTCTTATAGAAAAATATAGCAAAGGAACAAAACCTTATATAAGTGTATCTCAGCAAGAGGTTGAAACTTTAAACCAATTGGCTTTTACTTTATTAGATCAATTTGAAGAAGATTACAATAAGCAAAGATTTTCAACATTTACTACCTATCAAACATCCTCAGGGCTTGTGCTTAATAATATAGAAAATGCGATGTTGTATAATATGGTACATGAAAATTTACATTACGGCTTTTGTTTCGCAATAAAAAAATTAATCTAAACAATATTATTTTTCTATTCACGGATAAAAAGTTTGGCTTTCGATATTTTTTAGTCAATAAGTATGGTTGTTTTAAATGTCTGTAGAGATATAGTTTATAAAATTTATATATGCAAGGTATAGTTTATAAATCTACAGGAAATTGGTATAATATAAAGTTGGAAGATCATACGTTTATAAAAGCGCGTATTAAAGGTATTATAAAGTTGGATAATGATATTACTGCCACTAATCCTATTGCTGTGGGTGATGTTGTACATATAGAAAAAGTAGAGAGTGATTTTTTAATAAATAATATCCTTGATAGAAAAAATGCTATTGTTAGGAAGGCTATTAAAAAATCAAAAGAACGCCATATTCTTACTTCAAATATTGATCAAATTATTATACTTGTATCTCTTAAAAAACCATATACTCCACCTATCTTTGTGGATAAAATTTTAGCAACAGCAACAGCATACCATATATCCTCTACTATAATTTTTAATAAGATAGATTTGTACGAAGAAAAATTGTTCGCTAAAGCTATTGAGTATCAAAAAATGTATGCCTCTTTGGGTTATCCAAGCTATCTGATGAGTATAGAACAAAAAAAAGAAATAGCATGTCTAACAACAATTTTTAAGAAAAAAAATTCTTTACTTATAGGCTATTCTGGAGTAGGGAAAACAAGTTTGTTAAACATATTAATACCCAATAAAAATTTTCGTACCCAAACCTTAAATAAAGAAGGAGAAGGCAAGCATACCACTACCTTTGTAGAGCGGCATGATTTAGATTTTGGAGGTGCAGTAATTGATAGTCCTGGTATCAAAAAGTTTGATTTAATAGATATAGGAGAAGAAGAATTATCTCACTATTTTCCAGAGATGTTACCTTTTGTTAATCAGTGTCAATATAATAATTGCACTCATATCCATGAGCCTTATTGTAAGGTAATAAAGGCTGTAGAAAATGCTATTGTTTATCCACAACGATACAAAAATTATATATCTATGATGTTGGAAATTCAACAAGATAAAAAGTATAAATCAAAAAATTTATAAATAAAATATTATTTTTGTGCCAAATTAGGCTCCATAGTTCAATGGATAGAACCGCAGTTTCCTAAACTGTTAATGCAAGTTCGATTCTTGCTGGGGCTACAAATTTTTGAGGTAGAAATAAAACTTGGTTTTTATATATTTTTATTTATATTTGCACCAGTTTTTTGAAAAAAACAATGATTTCGTAGCTCAGTTGGTAGAGCACAACACTTTTAATGTTGGGGTCCTGGGTTCGAGCCCCAGCGAAATCACTTTTTTAAATAATTTTTCCAACTATATTGTAAAGCGTATCAAATTCTATGATAAACCTCTTCAAAAGGTAGTCGATATCTTTCACCAAAAATTCCTTCGTTCCCTTTTCTTATTCCACAGGGAATAACCATATTTATCTGAACACTATGGGGTAATTTTAGTAGGTTTTTAATTTTTTTACTATCAAAACCTTCCAATGGGCAAGTATCAAAGCCTTCATTTGCCATAGCTATCATAAAGGTTTGAGCTGCTAAGGCACAAGATTTATGTACTACAGCACGCATATCACTTTCTGAAACTTCTCGCACAATAGGGCGAAATAGACTAATAGATTTAGATAATAAAACTCTTATAATGCCAATAATACCAAAAAATCTTGCATAAAGAAAGGGCATTATTTTGCCATAAT
>JBOFDP010000035.1:0-6048 GCA_051647125.1 Chitinophagaceae bacterium
CACGCTAGCTTGAGGGGCTAGTGGCCATCTTGGTCGTGCAGGTTCAAGTCCTGTTCTGAGCAATGACTTTTATAGTCAAAAATTCGTACAAGCTTTGATATTTTCAAGGCTTGTTTCTTTTTTAAATTCTTTAAAAATCTCACTGTGTATAGATTGTGTATAATTTGTGTATACGAACGTGCCGTTCGATCTACTAAAAATATAACAGGTTGCCAACCAAACGAAATAGTCCCATTAAAGAAAAGTGATATAGATTTTAATAAAGGAACTGCTAAAGTCTATCAGAATAAAACTAAGAAATATAAAACAGTATGTCTCACGGATGAGTTTTTATCCATCTTTGACGGATTAGACTATATTTTTCAAGGATATAATAAAAATGATATTTATTATTCAAGAAAATTTAAAAAGCTAAAAGATGAGCTTAATAGTGAATATTGTTTATATGCGTTTAGACATAATTTTGGGACAAAACTGTTAAAATAAGAAGAAAGATATTCATTTAGTAAGTAAATTACTTAGACATAGTGATATAAGTATAACAGCAAGACATTATATTAATCGATTTGATAGTGAGATTAGAGAAAGGTTAATAGACTAAATAAAAACCCTCCCTATTTATTAGGGAAGGATAAGATAGAAATACCTAAGACCCTTTCAGGGATTAAACGTCCTATGCAAATATAAAAAAGAACTATTCATAGACAATCCTATGCAATTATTATAAAAGCATAAGATAATAAAGTAAGATTATTTCTAATCTTTGAAATTTAAGCAACATTATTATAACAGATATATAATAGATATTTATAACAATGAAGCAACAAATATTATGAACGTTTTATTTTTTACAATCAATCTTTTAATAATTATGTATCATTTAAAGAAAAAATCGGATTTTCTTTTTTAGAATTAGATAAATTGATTTTAAAAAATAGTTTTGAATTTACCAAGATTTAAAAATAAAAACCTGTGATCATATTATACAATAAATTATAGGTTTTTATTTTATAGATATATACAAACGTGAAAACGGTATTTTTTACCTCAACAAAACAATAAATAAACGTACTTATCGATTGTCTTTAGAAACTAAAAATTATTATGAAGCAAAAGGACGCTATGAGATATTTTGTAGTAAGCTGTTTTATAACCAAATACATAATATCAAAGAAATCATGCGAGCAAGCTCTTTTAAGAGTCCAAAAGCTCATCACGGAGAAATAAATAGACCCAATATCGATAAAGTATATAAGGATTACTTAAAAATATCTAAATATAATGGTATTACAGAAGAAATAATCAAGGTCGAAGAAATAGGTTGAATAGTATTAAAACCATATAATCTCGAATTGGATTCTATCAATAACGATAATATGTTAGAAATACAAACTGATCCCAGACAAAGGTATTCAAAACATTATGCTTATAAAATTATTAAGAATATCAGAGCGTTTTTGAATTATACAATCAAACAAGGTTGTTATAACTATAACGAATATAAAAAGACAGAGTTTTTAAAAGCTCCTAAACCTCAAAAACGAAAAGTGATTATTTCAATAGATAACTTCAAAGCTATGCTATTATATTGTGAATAAGATAGGTAATCTTGATTTTAAATATTATCTTATGACCTTCTTTTTTACAGGTTCACGTCCGAGAGAAATTATTAATCTTATCTATAAAGATATTGACTTAAAAACTATCGTATCTCTATATGAATGAATAAGCCAAAGAAAGATAAAACAGTGCCTTTAAATCTGATTTTCGCTAAAGAATTAATGAGTTGACAAACGGTTGTTTATTTATCGGCTCAATAAAAAGCGGTAAAGGATTTTATTCAAGACCATTCAAAACTATGAAAGATAAGCTTAATCTCAATCCCAATGATACCCTTTATCTTTTTAGAGCTGGGATAATTGTATTGTCAACTTCTAAAGATATTCATTTGGTTAATAATGTGCTCGGACATGAAAGTATTCAAACCACAGATCAATATAATTACATGCTCGATAATCCTGAGTCTCTACGAGATATACAGGATATACTTGTTAATAAGGTTTATAGTAAATCATAGACAAAAAGTGTAAAATATAGTATAATACATTCATAAAATTTTAATGGAAAAGTATATGAGTTCAAACCGAGATAAAATTATAGACTATATATCAGGTCAAGAAATTGTGGCTACACCAGAAGAAATAGAAGCTACACAAGTTTTCTCTAAAATATTAGTAGAAGAGTATGGTTATCTAAAAGATCATATTCAAACAAGACCACAATTCAGAGTAAAAGGACATCCTTCTGATACAAAAAAAAGCTATCCTGTAGATATTGTAGTTTTTTCTTCAGATATTAAAACAGATGATAATGCTTATATTATTATAGAATGTAAAAAAAAGACGCGACAAGATGGATTAACACAATTAGAGAATTATTTATCTTTATCAAAGGCATATATTGGGGTTTGGTTTAATGGATCTGAACGATTGTTCATTAAAAAGATTTTAGAAAATGAAAAAATTAAATTTGTTGAAATTCCTAATATACCTGAATATGGTCAACGTCTTGAAGATATAGGTCATTTTAAGCGACAAGACTTAAAAGTACCTCACAATCTTAAAATGATTTTTACTGCAATTAAAAATCATTTAGCTGGTAACTTTACAGGAGCAACTAGAGATGAAGAATTAGCACGAGAGTTAATTAATTTGATTTTTTGTAAAATTTATGATGAAAAATTTACAAAGCCTAGTGATATTGTAGAATTTAGATATGGTATTAATGAAAAGAAAAAAGATGTATATGCTAGGGTGTTGGGTATTTTTGAGAAAGTTAAAACAAAATATTCTGCAATCATTGATAATAATGATAGTATAAAACTAGATGAAAACGCACTATGTTATATCGTAGGAGAATTACAAAATTATTGTTTAATTAATTCTCAAAGAGATGTCATTGCAGAAGCGTTTGAAACATTTATTGGGTATGCTTTAAAAGGTGCACAAGGACAATTTTTCACACCTAGAAATGTAGTAAAATTAATGGTAGATATTATTAATCCACAGCCTGAAGAACTAGTAATAGATCCAGCCTGTGGAAGCGGTGGTTTTTTAGTTGAAAGCCTTAAGCATATGTGGGATATTTTGGATAAGCGTCAACAAGAATACCAATGGAGTGATCTAGCCTTAACTGAAGAAAAAACGGCAACGGCTATTAATTGTATTCGAGGAATTGAAAAAGATAATTTTCTTTCAAAGGTTGCAAAAGCCTATATGGCAATTGTTGGCGACGGAAAAGGTGGGATTTTTTGTGAAGATAGTTTAGAACAACCAAAACAATGGAAAGCAAAAACTCACCAAAATATTGAGCTTGGTAAATTTGATGTATTATTAACAAACCCTCCATTTGGAAAAGATATTAAAGTTGTTGGAGATGAAAAATTAAAACAATATACTTTAGCAAAAGGTCATAATAATAATGCACCTCAAGTTTTATTTATTGAGAGATCATTACAACTTTTAAAAGACGGTGGTCGTATGGGTATTATTCTACCTGAAACATTTTTCCATGCTCCAAGATCAAAAGCTGTAATGGATTTTATAAGAGAAAAAAATAATATTACATGGCTAATTGATCTACCACATAATACATTTAGACCACATAATAATGCAAAATGCGTAATTTTAATTCTTAAGAAAAATGTAAAACAACAAGATATAATAAATATGGCTGTTGCAGAAGAAATTGGACATAATCATCAAGGAAAAGAAATTTATCGTTGGGATATAGAAACCCTTTCTACAAATAAAGAATTACTATGGGATGATATACCACTAATACTGGAAGAACTAAAAAATCATAATTCTCAAAATAAATCTAAGTATATATTTAATGTTAAATCCAAAGAGTGTAATGATAAAAATATTTTTGTACCTCGATTTTATTGGGATAGTAAAATCGAACAAATAAAAGATAAAGCAACAATAAACAATCAAACACTAGTATCATTACAAACATTGATAGATGAAAAAGTAATATCTTTTTTTGATGGTCATGGTTCGCCTCCAGCAGAATATAAAGGAAAAGGAGAATATCCATACATTAGGGTTAAAGATATTGTTAATTGGGAAATATACAAAGATCCAACCGCGAAAATTCCTGAAACAATATATAAAACGACAAGAGGTACAAATAAGACTCTGTATAAAGAAGATATTGTTTATGTTCGGCGTGGTAGCTATCGTATTGGTAGTGTAGCAATGGTTTCTCCGTATGATACAGAAGTTTTATTAACTAGAGAAATCTTAGTAATACGAGTGAAAAAGTTAAACAATAAATATGGCATTACTCCTTATTATTTATTATATCTCTTATCTCATAAACTAGTATCAGAACAATCTTTTAATAAAATTTTGATAGAAACAACTTTACCTAATATTGCAGATAGATGGAAAACACTTATGTTACCTATTGATAATGATGAAAAAGAACGTCAAAGAATTTCTGATAAAATAGCAAATGTTATTAAATATAAATGGAGTGCTGTAAAAAACTTAGATGATTTACAAAAAGAATTAGGAAATCTTATTACATAGACTGTAAAAGCTTATCATTTTTTATCTGGATTGGGTTTGTTTTGTTATTTGATAAGATAAATAAAACTTAAAAGTTTTTAAAGTCGTCATAAAAAATAACAGAGTGAAAAAAGCAGTTAATTATGACAAAGAAGAAATTATTTTATCTCAAAAGGAGATATATAAATATTGATGGATACGTATTTAATTTAAATATCTTAATAAAAAGGATTTATATTTCTTAGGAATTAATTCTTCTTGAAATGAAAAAAAATTTTTGGGATACATCAAGAATGTATATATCTGTTTCTAGAATTTTGGGAACAAATATAACTGTCACATATCTCTTCTTTATTTTTGGCTCCTACTTACCCTTAGTAATGAACACCATAGAGTACTTTCCAAAAGGGAATCTTATTCATCTGAAATATAAGTTTTCATATAATAGGGATTTTATAATAATTATTGTATTTATAAAAACATGGGTGATTGAATACTAGTAAATTTAATAAAGAAATTTCTTTTAGCTATTTGAACAATTTTAAATAAACACTCGCTCATTCTACTTTCTTGATACAGTATGGGAATTACCCTTATCAGTTAACCCTAAATCATTATAAATAAAATAATTAAAAATATATAATTAAACTTATAAAAACGTATTGACATTTTTTTAATTCATATTATAATTAATAGTTATTATAATGATATTTAGATATTTTTATGAATAACTAAATATACGGATATCCGTATATTTAGAAAAAAGAGGAGTATTTATGTCAGAGATTATTTATCCCAGCGTGTTTTTTGAAAAAGTTTATCTCAAAGGAGATAGTATAGTAGAAAAATCAACTTATATTAAAGATTATGCAGATTACTACGTTGATTATGAAGAAGCAAAAAAACAAGGCAATACCTTAGCATATTCTGTACAATGTTATTTTCCAGTTGAAGTTGGATCAGATGGGGGATTGTTTTTTGGGATTACAAATATATCAGCAGGAGTAATCGGCACTGAATTTATTTTTACAAAAGGACATTTTCATGCTAAGCAGCAGTGTGCTGAATATTATTGGGGATTGGAAGGAGAGGGCTTGCTTATTTTAATGAATAAAGATCGATCTTTTACCGTGGAAAAAGTTCAAGCAAATTCTCTTCACTATATCAGAGGGGATCAAGCTCACCGTCTGATTAATGTAGGAAAATCCACCTTAAAAGTTGGAGCTTGCTGGGGATCTGATGCTGGATATGACTATGAAACTCTTAAACAATCAGGTTTTTCATGCCGTGTTTTTCAAAAAAACAATTCTATTTCTATAGAAAAAAATAGGTGAATATTATGAACTATACAGGTTTTGATATTTTATGGGATAATAAAAGTCTGACATTTTCTTATGGAAAAGGTGTTTTTGGCCCTCAAGAGGAAAGACGTTCTTTAGAAAGTATCCGCCCCAGTCTTCTCGATTCTCAT
>JBOFDP010000036.1:0-18965 GCA_051647125.1 Chitinophagaceae bacterium
TTTTTTCATTATATCGTAAATATTCTTGTAGCTCATAAGGTATTAAATCATCATTTTTTCCTAACAATACCAGTTTGGGTTTATCAAGGTGATCAAACCAAAATTGCAAATTTTTTTTTCCCGCCATCGCCATTTGATACTGAAAAAGCACTTGCTGTGGGATAAGCATAGCTACTTTGATAAGATGTTTTATTTGATTATCATATTTTTCTCTATTTTCAAGAGCAAACCAACTGGGAATAGCTATAGATAAAAATTTATTTGGTCCATTGTCAAGAAGGAAAGAAGCCAATTTTTTTCTATTATTTTTTTTCTCCTCTGTATCAGGAATAGGGGTGGAATGTATAAGCCCAATACCTAATACTTTTTCAGGATAAAGTTGGGTAAAAGTTTGTGCAATATACCCTCCCATAGAATGTCCTATGATAAAGGCTTGAGATATATATTTACTCTCCATTAATTTTTTTATTTTAAGAGTAGCATACTCTAAAGATAGTTTTTCTATGTTCCCTCCTGATTCTCCTATACAGGGGAGATTAGGACTAATTATATGAACATTGGATAAAGATGTTGCTATTTCATCCCATATCGTATTATCAGAGGCAAAGCCATGTATCAAAAAAATAGGTATCCCAAAACCATATTCTTTATAAAATATCTTCGTCATAAAAAATATTTTTTAAATACAAAAGTATAGCTTTTAAATACTTCTGCTATAAAGAGTTGTATATTTATAGATTATACTTTAAATTTGGTTCATTTTAATACACTATGAAATTAGCCAAAGCTATCTTAAAAAATGAACTGGTACTTTTTGAAAAAACTTTTCAAGAAAGTCTAAAAAATCATAACCCTCTTTTAACTAAAATTATTCAATCCCTTCCTTACCGAGAAGGTAAATTATTACGACCAATACTTACCTTACTCTCTGCAAGACTTTCGGGGAATATTCAGCCAAAGGTCTATCAAATAGCTTGTATGATAGAATTTTTTTATCTCCATACTGAAGTACAGAAAGCAATTCATAATCAAGTTCTTATAGAGGATAGTAAATATACTGCTAATGCACTATGGAACAATCAAATAGCCCTATTGGTAGGGAATTTTATGCTTGCCAAGAGCTTCTTATTAAGTGTTACACAAAAAGAATATAAAGTACTTGAACTTATCTCTCAAGCCATGCAACAACAAAGCGATTCCTTGTTGCAAGAAGCAAGAAATGAGCGTATACAAGAAATGAGTGAACCTATTTATTATGATATTATTAAAAGAAAAGTAGCCAGCCTCTTTGCAGTAGCTTGTGCTTCCGGAGCATATAGTGTACGATATGAGGAAAATACATTAAAGCTATTTTTTGAATTAGGCGAAAATTTAGGAATGGCATTTCAAATTAAAAATGATATTTCTTACTATAGTAATTCTTTAGTTTTAGGCAAAAAGAATTCTATCAATCTAAGCTCTTATAAAAATACCTTACCTATGCTTTACGCTATAGAGCATGTCAACAATAAAGAAAAAAATTTTTTAATAGACACTTTTGAGAAGCAATATTGTACAGAAAAAGAACTTTGGGAGGCTATAGATATTATTACTCATAGCGGAAGCATAGATTATGCCTCTAAAATAATGTTACAATATAGAGAAAAAGTATTCTCTATTCTATACAAACTTCCTGAATCTTTAGAGCGATTAGCTATGGAGGAACTGGTATATTTCATTATAGAAAAAAAGGCATAGGATGCATCGTTTTATTTGGAAATTTCTTTATTCTGATAGTACAAAAATAAATCCTCTACAAAAGGTTTTAAACATCCCCCAAATAGTATCCGCCTTATTGGTTCAAAGAGGAATATTTTCTTTTGAAGAAGCGAAATATTTCTTTCGTCCACACCTTAATCCAAATATTCATTCTCCATTTCTATTTAAAGATATAGAGAAATCGGTTGAACGTATTCTTGACGCACTTCAAAGAAACGAAAATATACTTATCTATGGAGATTACGACGTAGATGGCACTACAAGTGTCGCTATTTTATATCAATTTTTGAAAAATGATATTCAAGCTACAAATAATATCAATACCTATATTCCTGATAGAAATCTTGAAGGCTATGGAATAAGTGATAAAGGCATAAATTTTATCATAGAGCAAGATATTCATTTAGTAATTACTGTTGATTGTGGTAGTTCCGAACAAGAAAAAATTTCTTTTCTAAAAAGCCAAAATATTGATACTATTATCTGTGACCATCACCATCTAACAAAACATATTCCAGAAGCTATTGCTATCATTAATCCCAAACAAAAAGACTGTTATTACCCTTTTAAAGAACTTTGTGCTTGTGGTATTACGCTTAAACTAATTCTTGCATTAGCAGAAAAAATAAATCTAAATGTACAAAATATTTTTCTACAATATATTGACTTTGTAGCATTAGCTACTATTGGAGATGTGGTAGATATAAAAGATGAAAATAGAATATTTGTAAGTGAAGGATTAAGAAAAATGAATCAAAATCCCTCTATTCCAATAAAAGCTATTCAGTATATTCAAAAAATCAACCCTCCCATAAACTCCTATCACATAGGTTTTAGCATGGCTCCACTTATTAATGCAGCAGGAAGAATGCAACACGCTCAATTATCACTACAATTATTATTGTCTAAGAGTTTTGAGCAGGCTAAACTATTAGCATCACAATTGCAATCTTTAAACGAACAAAGAAAATCGTTAGATAAGGAACTTTTACAAGAATCCTTAACCTTATTGGATATACCTTCTCAAAAAAATTCATTTACCACAGTTGTTTATCAACCTCATTGGCACAAAGGTATTTTAGGAATTATAGCTTCTAAGCTTGTAGAAAAATTTCATAAACCCACCATTGTACTGACTTTACAAGGTAATGCATGGACAGGTTCTGGACGAAGTATTGAAGGCGTAAATTTATATGATATTCTTCATCTGTGTAAAGATTATTTATCACATTTTGGAGGTCATTATGGTGCTGCAGGACTAAATATAAAAAAGGAAAAACTACCTGACTTTATTCATCAATTTGAAATCTTAGTAGCCGATAGGCTACATCATCAAAAGACTTTACCTCAACTTGAAATACAAGGAGAACTATCTTTTTTGGATATTAATGACAAATTTTATAATCTCATACAACAAATGCAACCTTTTGGAAAAGGCAATGAAGAACCCATATTTTACACTCCTCAGGCAATACTAAGAACAAAGCATTTACTTAAAGAAATTCATACTCATTGTGAATGGCAACAACATCAAAAAATATTTAAAAGTACTTTATTTCAACATGCAGAACATTACTTTCCCCAACTACAAATAGGAAAAAAATATGATATTGCTTACAAACTTGTCATGAACGAATGGAAACAGCAAAGAGAAATAGAATTACAAATTATAGATATCATGGATACTAGCCATAAAGTTATTTAATAACCGTTTTCAACCCATGCTATCCATCTTTCTATATTTACGAGTAATAACTATACGAGAAAATCGTGAAAAAATATATCGATTTTTTTCAAAAAAAGTAGCTATTATAAGCATTAAAATCCCTTGTATGACAAAAGTATATCCTATACTTATACTCTCTGCTAAATAGCCAAATAACAATGTACCTATAGGCGATGTACCTGCAACACACAAACCATAAAAAGACATTACTCTACCTTTTTTATCCTCATTAGAAATAGTTTGTATCATAGTATTACAACTGGCAATACATGCTATCATTGCAAACCCTATGGGAAAACACAATAAATAAACTACCCAATGTATATTTAGAAATCCTAAAATTATTAATCCTATTGAAGCTATAAATCCTGAAATACTAATCATCTTGGGTAAGCTTTCTGTATTCTGTTTTGTGGTTAAATATAATGCCGCTACAATAGATCCCATCCCAATACTACTCAAAAAATAACCCATAGTATAACTATTTCCTAATATAGTTTGTTGAATATAAGCAGGAATAATTCCTATAATAGACATCACCAAAAACCCTATAGAAGCTACCATAATCATAAGCGTACGAAGGGGAAAAGAATTTTTTACATATTGATACCCCTCTTGCATATCTATCAAAATATTTTTTTTCTTAGATATAGGTTTCTTGTTCTTATAATCCATCATAGAAAAAGCCACAATAACAGCAATATAACTAATCGTATTCCCCAAAAAACAATATCCCTCCCCTATCAATGCTATTAACATACCTGCTATTGCAGGTCCTATTAACCTACTACCATTCATCATTACAGAATTAAGAGCAATGGCATTATTGATCTTTTTTTTATCTTGTATAAAATCTGTAATTATAGATAATCTCAAAGGTCGCTCACATGCATTCATCACTCCTAAAACACAACTTAATACTACAATATGCCATACCTGAATAAGATGACATAGGGTAAGAATGGATAAAACTAATGCCTGTAAAAACATCAAACATTGAAGTATTCTTAAAAATTGAAATTTATCTACCCTATCTATTATAGCACCTATGATAGGACTTAATAATAAATGAGGTATAAGTCCTACAAAACTCACTGTGGCTAATAATGAAATAGAACCAGTAAGGCTAAATACTAGCCAGCCCAAAGCTACACTTTCCATCCAAGAACCTATTTGTGAAATAAATTGCCCTATAAAAAATAAACGGAAATTTCTTGATCCGAAAGAGACAAACATATATTTCAAGGCAAGGGGATTTTTCATGTTAAAAAATATATTAATTTAACAAAATTAAGTTTTTAAAAATATCCTCCAGGAATATTTCCTCCTATGCAAAACTATCCTATCCTATTTTATAATTTAATATATTATTATTAAATATACATTTATAGTTATAATAACAAAAGAAATCATATCTTTTTGTTATACAAATAATAAAGTTATTTCCCTTAAGTATGCAATATCTAACTTTTTACTTTCTCTATTTTTCTTTTAATATAAAACATTCTTTTTTTCTTAAAAAAATTACTATCTTTGAATGTTTTAATTCTTAAAAAAGTAATAACATTTATGGAATACAGAATAGAAAAAGATACTATGGGGGAAGTTCAAGTACCCATTAATGCATACTATGGAGCGCAAACACAACGTAGTATTAATAATTTTAAGATAGCTCAAGATATTAATAAAATGCCTAAAGAAATTATAGCTGCCTTTGGATATCTAAAAAAAGCGGCTGCTACTATCAATTATAATGCGGGGGTGTTAGCAAAAGAAAAATCTGAACTGATAGCCAAAGTATGTGACGAAATACTTGAAGGCAAGCTAAACAATGAGTTCCCTCTAGTAGTATGGCAAACAGGAAGTGGAACACAAAGTAATATGAATGTAAATGAAGTTATTGCCTATAGAGGTCATGTATTGCGGGGGGGAAAACTGACTGATAAAGAAAAATTTTTATCTCCTAATGATGATGTGAATAAATCTCAATCTTCTAATGATACTTTCCCTACAGCTATGCACATTGCTGCATATAAAATTGTAGTAAACAAGTTACTTCCTTCTGTAGAATCACTACGTGATACATTAGAAGAAAAATCTAAAAAATATATGCATGTCGTTAAGATAGGACGTACGCATCTTATGGATGCTACCCCTCTTACTGTAGGTCAGGAATTGAGTGGTTATGTTATGCAACTTACTAATGCCATAAAAGCTATTAAAAATACATTACCTCATCTCTCCGAATTAGCATTAGGAGGCACTGCTGTAGGCACAGGACTTAACACCCCAAAAGGATATGCAGAGAATGTAGCTAAAGAAATTGCAACACTCACGGCACTACCTTTTGTTACTGCCCCAAACAAGTTTGAATCCTTAGCCTCTCACGATGCTATTGTAGAAGCACATGGTGCTCTAAAAACTTTAGCCGTAGCTTGCATGAAAATAGCCAATGATATTCGTTTATTAGCTTCCGGACCAAGAGCCGGATTAGGAGAATTTCATATTCCTGACAATGAACCAGGTTCCTCTATCATGCCAGGCAAAGTAAATCCCACCCAATGTGAAGCCCTTACCATGATTGTAGCTCAGGTATTAGGCAATGATGTAGCCATCAATATAGGTGGAGCCACAGGGCATTTTGAATTAAATGTCTTTAAGCCCCTTATTATTTACAATTTCTTACATAGCGCTCGTTTATTATCTGATGGATGCCGAAGCTTTAACGATAATTGTGCTGTGGGTATAGAACCTATAGAAAAAAATATACAAAAACATGTTACCAACTCCTTAATGCTCGTCACTGCCCTTAATACGCACATTGGGTATTATAAATCAGCAGAAATTGCCCAAAAAGCACACCATGAAAACCTCACCCTAAAGGAATCTGCTATTAAATTGGGATACGTTACAGAAAAAGAATTTGAAGAATGGGTAGATGCCTCAAAAATGGTTTAAATTAAAAAATTACTAAAATAAATTTTATATGTCTAGTTATGCAATTGGGATTGATATTGGTGGCACAAAAATTGCTGTTGGTATCGTAGATCAAAAAGGAAAGATTACATGCCGTACTATTTTGAGTACGAAAGATTTTCCAGAACCACAAAATTTAGCAAAAAAAATTCAAGAAGTATTAGCTCCAGAAATAGAAAACCATGGTGGAAAAGATAATTTTAAGGGTATAGGGATAGGCGCTCCTAATGCTAATTTCTATACAGGGTGTATAGAATATGCTCCTAACTTAGCCTGGAAAGGAAAAATCCACCTTACAAAAATGTTTCAAGAAGTTTTTGATATACGTACTATTATTACGAATGATGCTAATGCTGCTGCTTTGGGAGAAATGATTTATGGAGGTGCTAAGAATGAAACTGATTTTATTGTCATTACATTGGGCACAGGTGTGGGATCTGGTATTATTATCAATGGAAAATTAGTATATGGGCATGATGGTTTTGCAGGAGAACTAGGACATTGTATCGTTGTGCCTCATGGACGAAAGCATTGGAGTACAGGTTTTGAAGGTTCTTTAGAATCCTATTGCTCCGCTACAGGGTTGAGGCTCACCGCATTAGAGTTTTTAAAAAAATACCCTAATATAGAAACCCCTTTGCGTTATATCCCTGAAGAAGAACTTACTTCCGCAAAAGTAGGAGAAGCTGCAGCGAAGGGAGATAATATAGCAACACAAATATTTGATTACACAGGAGATATTCTAGGTAGGGCTTTAGCTAATTTTGTCATGTTTAGCAATCCTCATAAAATTATTTTATTTGGAGGGGTTGTTAAAGCGGGAGATTTGATGCTACGTCCTACAAAAAAAGCTATGGAGGAAAATTTATTACCTATTTTTAAAGATAAAGTAGACCTTATTATTAGCCCCTTACATGAAGCAGATGCAGCCATATTAGGTGCCAGTAGTTTAGCTTGGGCATAAACTTAATATCTTAACTTTTAAAAAATCTATATATTTGCAATAATTATTTTATAAATAAAATTTTATACATTATGAACAAGGGAGAATTAATAGCTCGTATTGCAGAGAATGCAGACATTACCAAGAAAGAGGCTACTGATGCATTAGAAGCTTTTACTGATGCAGTGGCAAAAACTTTGAAAAACGATGATAAAATTACACTCGTAGGCTTTGGTACTTTTTCTAAAACAGAACGTGCTGCTCGTCAAGGTCGTAATCCTCGTACAGGAGAAACAATTACAATTGATGCTAAAAAAACTGTTCGCTTTAAAGCAGGTAAAGAATTAAATGAAAAAATATAATCTTTTTATAATTTAATAAGAGATATAAGCAGATTTATTATATCTCTTATTCTTATAAACTATTTGATATAAACACAAAAAATACTATGGGAAGAGGTGATAAAAAAACAAAAAAAGGTAAACGTTTTCAAGGAAGTTACGGAAAAATTCGTCCTCAGAAAAAAATAAAATCTACTACAAAAGTACCTTAAAAAGCTATCAAAAGGAATACTACAGAAGAGTTAATCAATAAAAAATATTGATTAACCTTTTTCTATTCAAATAATAATGCTAAGCCTATTTGTTGGAAAGATGGAATAGATCTAAATTGCCCATAAGGGTTCATGCCTACATAGCATCTCAATCCTATCCCTATTCTATTGTACAAAGCTATTTTAGGATTAGGATTATTAAATCTCATCCCTATAAAAAGATTCCCTGTAAAAGCACGGCGTTCTACAGCATCTCCTACCATTTGCCATTTTACTTCAGTACCATTAGGATCTTTTTCAAAAAATGGATACTTGTATTGCATACGTCCTCTTATCTCTAAAGAGACAATACCCTGCAAATGGGTTCTCTTTGAAGTACTAGTTTGATATTGATATTGAAAATAATATTCTATAGGGGAAGTTTTAGGATAAAAAATATAATTTCCATTAGAAGTTGTTACTATTTCTCCATTAAGGTTCGTATTCCCTTGTTGTATAGAATCTATAGATATTAAGGGATTATCTTTCATAAGAATATTATACCAACCATCTTTCCAATAATGAAGTACCATAAGCCCAAAACGATATGAATTATTTCTCTTAAACGAATTATCAGGGTCGTTAATAGTAAATACTATTTCAGAATAATTATAAGAGACATTCACCCTAGTAATAGGGATGCCTGAGCTTATCCTTTCTACCGCAAGTTCATCTCCTATATGCGTACATTCATGTTTCAAAGCTGCAAATTTTATACTATAGTTTTTAAATATTTTCTTGTTAGGGAAACGTTGTATAAAATTAATTTCAGGAGCTCCAAACCTATACATAGTATTAATAACAGGAGCTGTAGTACGTTCAAACATATCAAGCCAAACCTCTACCAAATAAGGAACAGTAAAAGAGAGACTAAATCTATCATCTATAATATTTCCAGCCCAAAGAGGGGCATCAATACCCAAATTTGCCACCACAAAAGGCTTATATTTTTTTCCAGTTTTTGACCAATCATACTCTCTAAAATTCGAAGCTACTACTAATTCTCCTTTTGAAATTGTAGAATTTATATCTGCCAAAAAAGGTTTAGACCATCCTCCGACAGAAGAAATACCTTTAACAAAGGGGGTGCGTCCAGGTTGTAGAGAATCTAAAATAGTAGGCATTGCATACGCCCCCCCCCCATAAAAAAAATTTGAACTCAAAAATAGGATGACAATAATCTTTTTAGTTTTTATCATACTGAATTTTTTGCACAAAGATAGGAAATATTATTTTAAATGCCTAATTTACCAATATTAGAAAAAGGTATATTACTTTTAGCAACACCACATTGTAAAAGTAAATGATATAAAAAATAAATTTTTCTTTTACAGTGAATTATATATCTTTGTGTAAGGTCATTAACTAAGTATAAATATTATACTAAAAATCCTAAATTCTATACAGAATATGAACAAAAAATTACAAATTTTTGATACTACTCTTAGAGATGGAGAGCAGGTACCTGGTTGCCAGCTAAATACCATAGAAAAAATACAAATAGCCAAAGCCTTAGAAAGCTTAGGAGTAGATATTATTGAAGCAGGATTTCCTATATCTAGCCCAGGAGATTTTAATTCAGTATTAGAAATATCAAAAGCCGTTACAGAAACTACCATATGCGCCCTTACACGAGCTGTAGAAAAAGACATTGAGATAGCGGCAGATTCTTTGAAATATGCCAAACACAAACGTATACATACAGGTATAGGCACTTCTGATATTCATATAAAATATAAATTTAGTTCTACCCCAGAAGCTATTCTTGAGAGAGCTATAAAAGCTGTAAAATATGCTCGGAATTTAGTAGATGAAGTCGAGTTTTATGCTGAAGATGCAGGAAGAACAGACAATGAATATTTAACAAAAATAGTAGAAGCTGTCATTGAAGCAGGAGCTACTGTAATCAATATTCCTGATACAACAGGCTATTGTTTGCCCAATCAGTATGGAGCCAAAATAAAATACCTTATGGAACATGTACGTAACATAGACAAAGCCATACTTTCCACCCATTGCCACAATGACTTAGGATTAGCTACTGCAAATACCATTGAGGGCATACTTAGCGGTGCTCGCCAAGTAGAGGTAACTATTAATGGAATAGGAGAACGTGCAGGAAATACCTCCCTGGAAGAAATCGTAATGATTATGAAAACATACCCTCTTCTACAGATTGAAACTAATATTAATACAAAAAAAATATATCCTACAAGTAGATTAGTAGCCAGCCTAATGAATATGCCTATACAAGCCAACAAAGCTATAGTAGGAAAAAATGCTTTTGCCCACTCTTCGGGTATTCACCAAGATGGAGTATTGAAAAATATCCAGAACTATGAAATTATGGATCCTCGTGAAATTGGACTTGACAACAATGCTATTGTACTTACTGCTCGTAGTGGCCGTGCTGCTTTAAAACACCGTCTTTCTACTCTTGGGGTAGAACTTAGCCAAGAAGCATTAAACAAAGTTTACCAAGATTTTCTAATATTAGCGGATAAAAAGAAAGATATTAATGATGATAATATTTTAATACTTGCTAATGCAGAACGTACTCATCAATATAAAATAAAATTAAATTTCTTACAAATAATAAGTGGTGTAGGTATATCCCCTACTGCAAATATAGTTTTGGCTATAGGAGAAGAACAATTTAAAGCTACAGGAAGTGGTAACGGACCTGTAGATGCCGCTATTAATGCAGTAAAAAAAATTATTAATCGACAAATGACTATTAAAGAGTTTACTATTCAATCCATGAATAAAGGAAGCGATGATATAGGAAAAGTACATATGCAAGTAGAATATAATAATGTGCTATATTATGGATTTAGTGCCAATACAGATATTGTAGTAGCTAGCATAGAGGCATATATAGACTGTATCAATAAATTTAAAACAATCCATATTTAATGAATACTATATTTGATAAAATTTGGGATGCTCATGTAGTAACTCAAGTAGATAATGGAGGACCTTCACAACTATACATCGACAGAATGTATATTCATGAAGTTACTAGCCCTCAAGCTTTTACAGGATTGAAAACAAGGGGATTACCCTGTTTTCGTCCTGAAAATTTATATTGTGTAAGTGATCATAATATTCCCACCCATGACCAAGATAAAGTGATAGAAGATCCTATCTCCCGCGCTCAAGTAGATGCCTTAAATAAAAATGTAGAAGACTTTCGTCTTACTTATTTTGGGATGCTACACCCTAATAATGGAATTGTACATGTAGTAGGTCCTGAACAAGGACTTTCCTTGCCAGGGATGACAATTGTTTGTGGAGATTCTCATACATCTACTCATGGAGCTCTCGGCACTATTGCTTTTGGAATAGGTACTAGTGAAGTAGAAATGGTTCTGGCTTCTCAATGCGTACTGCAAAGTAAACCTAAAACTATGCGGATTTGTATAAACGGACAATTAGAAAACGGAGTTACAGCAAAAGATATTGCCCTATATATTATTTCTAAAATTAGTATGAGCGGAGCGACAGGATATTTTCTAGAATATTCGGGAGAAGCTATTGGTCATCTATCTATGGAAGGACGACTTACTCTTTGCAATCTTTCTATAGAAATGGGTGCTAGAGGAGGCTTGATAGCCCCTGATGATACTACCTTTGAATACCTTAAAAATAAACCCTATTGCCCCAAAGGACCTGCCTGGGAGAAAGCACTCACTTATTGGAAAACTTTAAAAAGTGATGAAGATGCAATATTCGATAAAGAAATTTGTTTCTCCACCCAAGATATACAGCCAATGGTTACTTATGGTACCAATCCTGGTATGGGTATAGGAATTACAGAATCTATTCCTTCACTTAACACCATTCCTATTAACGAACAAGAGGATTTTAAAAAAGCTCTTTCATACATGGGATTTCTGCCTGGAGAATTTTTGCTAGGGAAAAAAATAGACTATGTCTTTTTAGGTTCTTGTACCAATGCAAGAATAGAAGATTTTAGGCTTTTTACTCATATCGTAAAAGGTAAACAAAAAGCTCCTCATATCACGGCATGGCTTGTACCGGGGTCGTGGCAAGTAATTCGACAAATTAAAGAAGAGGGTTTAGACAAAATTTTAGAATCCTCAGGATTTCAGCTACGCCAACCCGGTTGTTCTGCTTGTTTAGCAATGAATGACGACAAAATACCCGTAGGAAAATATGTTGTTTCTACCTCAAACAGAAATTTTGAAGGTAGGCAAGGACCAGGAGCACGTACTATCCTTGCAAGTCCATTAGTCGCCGCCAGTGTTGCTATTACAGGAATAATCTCTGATCCTCGTACATGGCTATAATGCCTATCCCTTAATGAATGTTTACACAATCTATCTTTACCTTCCCCGCCATAAAAGGAATGCTTTAATAAAATCATCTAACTTGCCATCCATAATAGGTTGTACATTCCCTGTTTCAAAACCAGTACGATGGTCTTTAATCATTTTATAAGGATGAAAAACATAACTCCGAATTTGGCTTCCCCACTCTATTTTTTTCTTATTGGCATGAATAGCATTCTTTTGCATTTCCTGCTTGCAAATTTCTTCTTCATAAAGCTTTGATTTCAACATGGTTAAGGCTTTTTCTCTATTCTCTCCTTGAGTACGAGATTGCTGACATTCTACAATATGACCTGAAGGTAAATGTGTTACTCTAACAGCAGTTTCTACCTTATTAACATTTTGGCCTCCTTTCCCGCCACTTCTGTAAAAACTCCATTCCAAATCTGAAGGATTAATATTAATTTCAATAGTATTATCTATCACAGGATACACAAATACAGATGCAAATGATGTATGTCTACGCGCATTAGCATCAATGGGAGAAATACGTACTAATCGATGAACTCCTGATTCCGATTTCAATAATCCATACACAAAACTTCCTTCTATTTCAATAGCTACTGATTTTATTCCCGCACCATCACCTTGTTGAGTATCCAACTCACATACTTTCCAATCTTGATTATCAGCATACATCAAATACATACGCAAAAGCATTTCTGCCCAATCCTGGCTTTCAGTACCTCCAGCACCTGCATGTATTTCTAAAATAGCTGACAAGCTATCTTCAGGATTATTTAGGACACTTTTATATTCAACTTCTTCTATAATTCTTTGAACATTTGTATATGCTACTTTCAGTTCTTCTTCTAAAATATTACCTTCCTTATAAAACTCTAACAATACTTCAAAATCATCTATTGCTTCTTTCACACGATTATATAAAGTAATTCTATAGTCAAATGTTTTTATTTTTTTTAGAATTTCTTGAGCTCTATGGCTATCTTTCCAAAAATCAACATATACAGTATATTGCTTATGCTCAACTAATTGTTGCACTTGACTTTCGTAGTCAAAGAAACCTCCCCAAAACCATTAATTGGTTTTTGAACTTCTGCAATTGTTCTACTGTCATATGTATTGCTATTAAAATTTTTCTACAAAAGTATATTTTTTTACTTAATTTTATGGAAATAAATCATAATCATGAAGCGAAATGAATGAATTTAAATCAATGGGAGAAGCCTTGCAAGAAATGTTTCAAAAAAATAAATCCTTACAACATAATCAAGAACAATTTGAACTTCAAGAAATAGTAAAACACATATTAGGCGAACAATTATTACAATATATTAAAGACATTACAATAAAAGAACAAAATATTATTATTCGTACTGACATGAGTGTACTAAAGCACGAAATTAAACTTTTAGAACAATCCTTTATTCAACGTATCAATGAAATAGCGAGAAAGAATATAGTAAAAAAAATCACTGTACTTTAAACTTCTTGTCTTTTTATGCCTTTAAAAAAATATTTTTCCCTCTATTTATTATCCATTATAGGAGGAATTATATTAGGCTTACCTTGGGTAAATCCTAAGTTTGCTCCATTCATATTTTGTGCATGGATAATTCCTTTACTTATTGCCGAAAATACCCTTGCAAGATTTTGGATTTATACTGGTTGTTTATACTTATTATTAGTTACCTGGAATGGTGTAGCCGCATGGTGGCTATGGAATGCCACAGGCATAGGATCTATACTTACTTTTTTAGCCAATAGCCTATTAATGATTATTCCATTTATAGCTTACCGAAAAATACGCATGTATTTTGGTTTTACAAAAAGCTATGTTGCATTTGCCCTACTATTTCTATGTTTCGAATATATGCACTTTAATTGGGAAATTGCCTATCCATGGCTTACTCTAGGTAATGTATTTGCTACTCATTCCACATGGATTCAATGGTATGAATTTACAGGTGTTGCAGGAGGTAGCTTTTGGGTATTAATAACTAATTATTTATTTATTTATTGGATACGGAAAGTATATCAAGAAAATCCTTTTTTAGAAATTAGGATTTTAGAAAGAATATTATTTTTATTAGGATTTATATACATTTTAAGCCTTTTTAAAATAAGTGGAGGAAAAGAGTTTTTATTGCTAAAAAGTATGAGATCACTTTTAGGTATTGCTACCCTTGCATTATTTTTTTCGATTGGTATTGTAACTAAGTATTTAGAAAAAGAAAAACTAAAAACAAAAAAAGTAGCACGATATTTTTTCTTAGCTTGGGCAATGATATTAATTTTTCCTATGGCTGTTTTATCTCCAATTACAGCACTATGCTATAAAAATAATCAAAGTAAATATCAACAAATAGATTCACTGTTATCTATCCATATTATACAGCCTAATATTGACCCCTATATAGAGAAATATAACTCTGATTGGCGAGGTCAAGTTAATCTTGCATTTGAGTTAATTGATTCTCTCCATATAGATAATTCCACTCAAAAGTTTAACCTCTTTATTTTGCCCGAAACTTTTTTGCCCGAAAGTATTGACAAGAAAAATATTCATCAAAACCCACAAATTATTCCTTTTATTAATTATTGTAAAGAACATCCTAACTCGCAATTTATAACAGGTGCTTTTATTTATGAATTTCGTAGCAATAAATCTAAAACTGCCCGCAAAGCAGCAAATGGAACATATTATGAAATGATGAACGTAGCTCTTCAAATTACAAAAAATGGTGTTGAAAATATATATATTAAATCTAAACTTGTACCTGGAGTAGAATGTATACCCTATTCCAATTGGTTAGGATGTTTGGAATCCTTATCTTTAGATTTAGGAGGTGTTTCCGGTACTCTTGCTACTCAAAATGAAAGAGATATATTTCTTATTAAAGACACTCTTTTACCTATTATCCCCAAAATCGCCCCTATTATTTGTTATGAAAGTGTTTTTTCAGATCATTGTACAGAATATATAAAAAAAGGAGCTAATTTATTGGCTATCATCACCAATGATGCCTGGTGGGGAAATACACCCGGATATAAATATCTGAATGCTTATGCCGGATTACGAGCGATTGAAACACGAAGGTATATTTTACGTAGTGCCAATTCTGGAATTTCCTGTATATACAACGATATGGGCAATTTAATACAAACGTCTTCTACTGATATTTTACCGTGGAATACTAAAGGAATTATTTCAAGTCACCAAATTAAACTTTGTAATAAAAAAACTTTTTATGCTACTTATGGGGATTATATTTATAAAATTGCGTTATGGGTAACCATCCTTTGGCTATTGTATCTATTAATTACTAAAATTAGACGGCATAACTAACCTTATATAGTGTAAAATACAATATAATGTTTGACTTTACCCATAAAGAAAAAATAGCCACTTTAATACTAATAGGTATTCTTCTTATAGTCTTCCTCACATTTAAAAAAAATTCCTCCCATAAAGAAAATACCTGGAAAAAAGACATTCTATTTAATACTGAAAAATATCCTATAACAACACTACCCAGAAAATCATTATTTTATTTTGATCCCAATACAATTTCTGAAGACAGTTTTTATACATTAGATATTTCGTCTAAAGCTATTCGTTCAATTCTCAATTATAGAAATAAAGGAGGAAGGTTTTATAATAAAGAAAAAATAAAAGCTATGTGGAATCTTTCTTTAGATGAATATAAGAAAATAGAGCCTTATATTCAAATCCATATAAGTTCAAAAAATAAAATCCCTTCCAAGGAATATGCGACTATAGAAATTAACCAGGCGGATAGCACCTCTTGGAATCAATTACCTATACCCAAATTTTTAATTTTAAAAATTATAGAGTATAAAGATCGTTTAGGTGGGTTTTACGATATTCAGCAACTAAAAGAAGTTCGTTATCTTACCAATAATATTTTTAATAGAATAAAAAAATATGTACAATGTGATAGTGCTCATATTATAAAAAAAAATATCAATACCATATCATTACACAATCTTGCACAACATCCCTACATAGAGTATAAAACTGCACAAGCCATTACAAACTATCGATACAAAAAAGTAAGTATTAAAAATTGGGATGAACTAAAAAAATTAGGGCTTGATAGTTCTTATCTCCAAACTTTAAGAATCTATTTTTCTCTGTATTAAATAAAATATAGAGATTATCTTGTCTATAAAAATATTTTATTCTTGCTACTTCTTAATATTTCAAATTATATATTTCAAATATTAAAAATATAGTAATTTTACAGAAATAAAAAAATAGTATCCCTATGAATAAAGAGATAGAAGCAAAAACTGCCCTATGGCTTAGTGGTCATTTTGATGAAACTACTAAACAAGAAATTCGCCATTTACAAACTAATGACCCTGCTAATTTGGAAGATGCTTTTTATAGAAATTTAGAATTTGGTACAGGTGGTTTGCGTGGTCTTATGGGTGCAGGTACGAATAGAATGAACAAATACACAGTAGGTATGGCTACACAAGGTTTTGCCGACTATTTGAAAGAAACTTTTAAACAGAATATCAAAGTGGTTATCTCTCATGATTGTAGAAATAATAGTCGTTTTTTTGCAGAGACTGTCGCCCAAGTTATGGCTGCCAATGGTATAGAAGTTTTTTTGTTTCCAGAGATGAGCCCTACCCCTATGCTTTCTTTTGCTATTCGTCATCTCCATGCACAGGGTGGCGTAATGTGTACAGCCTCGCACAATCCCAAAGAATACAATGGCTATAAAGCCTATTTTAATGATGGTGCCCAACTCACCCCTCCTCACGATGTGAATGTTATTAAAAAAGTAGAAACTATCGCTTCTATAGATGAGGTAAAATGGACAGGAGGCGAAAAAAATATCAAATTGATAGATACCGAAATGGACGATATGTATATCAATATGGTTAATCAAAAAATGATTAATCCTAAAATCATTAAACAACAGTCGGATATTAAAATTGTATATACTTCCATTCATGGTACAGGGATTACTGTAATGCCCAAATTATTAGACAAAATGGGTTTTAAAAATATACACATTGTAGAAAAACAACGCATACCCGATGGCAATTTTCCTACTGTAGTTTATCCTAATCCTGAAGAGCCCGAAGCAATGAAATTAGGATTGGAAAAAGCTAAAAAAATAGATGCTGATATTTTAATGGGTACCGACCCCGATGCCGATAGAATAGCTTTAGGTGTGAAAAATGAAAACGGCGAATGGCAACTACTCAATGGGAATCAAATGATTTGCCTAACGACCGATTATGTATTGGAACAATTAATAAAAACGAACAAATTGCCCAAAAATCCGATGGTCGTAAAAACGATTGTATCTACGCCTATGATGAATGTTATCTGCAAGCACTATGGTATCAATTGTTATGATGTACTTACGGGTTTCAAATGGATAGCACAAGTGATAAGAGAACAAGAAGGCAAAGAAAAATATGTGATTGGTGGGGAAGAATCTTTTGGACTGATGTGGGGTGATGAATGTAGAGATAAAGATTCACTTTCTGCCGCAGCTTTGGTATGTGAAATAGTAGCTATGGAAAAAGCTAAAGGCAGAACTTTATTTCAACGATTGGTATCGTTGTATGAAAAATATGGATTGTATCAAGAAGAGTTGTTTTCTATCACTATAAAAGGTATGCAAGGGCAACAAGAAATCGCTACTATGATGGACAGATTTAGACAAAATCCTCCTAAAACTTTAAACCAAATGCCTGTCGTAGAATTGAAAGATTATGAACTTCAAAAAAGCACTCATTTAGTTACCAACAAAGTAGAGAAAATAGCATTACCCAAATCCAATGTTTTGCAATTTGTGTTAGACAATGGAAGTTGGATTTCTGCTCGTCCTTCAGGTACAGAACCTAAAATAAAATTTTATTTTAGTGTAAAAAGTGATTTCAAAAAAGGAGTTGCGTATCAAGCACAATCTCAACAATTGAAACAAGATATACAAGTGATGATTCAAGATATGGGATTGAAAAAATAAAGGTAATAAAAAATTAATAAGGGCATAGACATTTTATTTTCCATGTCCTTTTCATTTTATAAAATTGTGTATTACATTCTCAATTTATTGGTCATTTTAAATAGCTTTTCTATTTCTCCTTTAAAAATTTCAGCCATTCTCCCATCTACAATAGCCCTTATTACATCCTCTTCATTCCATATTCTTAATAGGAAAGTCATTATACGCCCAATGGGTATTTTTTTTATCACTGGTTACTATACGTTTTTTGAGTTCCTTCAATGTTTCCTCTTTTCTTTTATCATCAATATGATTAAATCCTATAGTACAATCTCTTAATCCCTTTGTTTCAAATTCTGTAGCTATTTTAAAGTATTTTCATTTAGGATTTTGAATTTCAAATCCAGGCCCTGGTTCAAACTAATTACATGCTGATGACATATTTTTTAGATTTAACTCTTCACAAACTTTTGTAAGCTGTGGTAAGAAAACCTTAGTAATCATATTACTAACAATGGCATTAAAATTCTGTCTAATTAATAGTGTAGCTTGGATGTTCTCTTTTTGGCTTAAAAATTCAATGAGTTCATCATTGCTTTGAGTTTTCATATCTTGACCTGTTAATTTTTTTAAATAATTTATATATTGAATTAAT
>JBOFDP010000037.1:0-1837 GCA_051647125.1 Chitinophagaceae bacterium
CTAAGTACAAACCATACTGCATAACGTAGTTGTACAGATGTTACTGCTACTATTAAAATTCCTAATGATATTAAAGAAGAAGTAGCTAGCATATACAAAAATATTTTCTGATCTTTTGTATACATATTTTGAAAAAATAATAAGCTAACAAAGACCCCTAATAATATGACAAAATACCCAATTAAACTCATAACCCCTAAACCGCTAAAAATAGATGCTAATTTTCTCCAATACTTATGTGCGAATGTTTCATAAAGCCCATATTCCGTATAGAAAAAATCATAAACATGATAAGAATTATTTACAAATAAATACTTATAGAATATAGTAAGACGATGCCATACATAAAAGGGTAAATTCTTTAAATACAACAGATAAAAATGAGGAATATGTTCTATTCTAGGGCTAACATTCAGCATATAAGTAATTCCGTAAGTCATATTATAAGGATAAATAAACATATCGTGAAATTGATGATTGTTAAATTGTTCATAAATTATATTTAAAGCTTCGTTTTTATCTACAGGTATTTCTATATCCTGATCAGATCTCTTATAGGTATCTCGGAAATATTGATCTGGTATTACCATCTCTTTTTTATGATAACTCATAGCAGCAAGATCATACCAAACGATATAATCTATTGTTGAAAACGCTCCTGCCTTAGGATTTTCCGTCCCAATTATTTTAAATCCCAAAGTATTAATCAAGTTTGAAGATACCAAAAACAATATTAATACTAATATTTTTCGTAGAGTACCTTGTTGTAATAAAGACAATACTACAATCATAGGTAACATAAAAAATAACGCATCTCGACGAATCAAGGTAGCACATATAAAGAATATTAAGCATAGTAATAAAGATAGTATTTTTCTATCTTTATAATAACAGACAACAAAATACAATCCCAATAATAAAAAACTGAGAACTGCTTGACTATTATGCATATTGGTTAACGATATAATCATAAACGGACAAAAAGTAAAAACGAAATACCAAAAGGTATAGAGAGAAAATACTTTATTACTCTGTTTCAAAAAATCAAAAAGTCTGATATACAATAATGGCATAATACTCCAATAAATAATATTATTAAAAACCCCAAATTCCACTTTAAGAATATTCCTAGATAAATTCCATATAACAGGGTAAAACCATCCGAGCCATGTAGAAAAACGTTGGGGATCGGAAAAATTAGAGAGATCAGTGACACTATAAAAATCATCATAAGATACTCCATAAGGATAGGGCAAGATTCCTGTACCAACAAATCCTAATATCGAAATTAAGATAATCCATCGATATTTTTCCATAAATTGCTGAATAAATAACATAAAAAAAACCTCTTCTTCAAATAAAATTTTAATACTCAGCTATCTAAAACAGAATATTTTTTATTATAATAAAACTAAACTTGTCGATCACCAATAGAAATCCTATCATTCTCAAAATAACAATATTGAATATTTTTGTAAAAATATCCTTATTTTTGTTTTGTATTAAAAAGTGTTGGCTTAATCACAAAATAATAGAGAAAGGTTGTTAGAAGAATCGATGCCCCGAACGGATTAAAGCCCATTGTATTTATTTTTTTAATAAATAGGGTATAAACTATCAAACTAAACGCCACTATCGAAAATAGATCAATAAATAACCACACTTTATATTGGCTTTCTTCCACAGGGGAATCTTGATATTCCTCTTCTTCTTGATACTCTTCTTGGTAATAAGTTTTTGGTTTCTGTGTCTGTTTATAAATCAATACCATAAATACAATTCCAAATAAAATAGCAAAAGAAATCACTGTATACAAGTCCAGTGATAAGAGATAATT
>JBOFDP010000038.1:0-1810 GCA_051647125.1 Chitinophagaceae bacterium
GGCTCCCGTTGTTTCTATAGATATGTAAGCGGTCGCGTTGTTATTTGCGTATGCATCGTCAAATCCTAAAGGTAAAAGTTTTGATGAATAAAAATAAACGTATTCACCAGATGGCTCTAATATTATGCTCTCTGTTATAGTAGAATTTTGAGAGGTTATAGGATCTACTACTGGGTAATTTTCAGGCACAGGCTTCGGAAAAGTTAGAAACCAATTTTTAAAAGCCTCGGTTTGAAAAGTCGCCCCATTGAAAGTAAAACCTGTAAAATTAGATACTCTATCCATCAAAAAAGATACTCGCGCACTAGGTACCTGATAATCTATACTAATATCTAAAAACACATTACTGGGTAGTAACGTATCAGAATTTCTGCCATTATAATCTGAAATAAGATATGCATAAGGAAGAGTACTGCTAAATGACGCTACTACCGTTGTGGTATTTTTTAAATGGTCTAGCCCTTCTAATCCTGTTTCTGTTAAATATTTGTTTTCTATTTTTTTATAAAAATCTATTGCTCCTTCGTAAATATGACATTCATATCCTTTATTACTAGATTTTGTCACTACCGCTCTGCCTTTATAAATAACATGCTCCCCAGTATCAGCATCTATTAACTCACATATATTTCTTTTATATGGAACAATAGAGGTATTGCCTTCTGTATATATAAAATTAAAATTTCTAGTATTATTAGCTGTTAATGGGAGAGTTATTTTTTGTGAAAAATCAACATTTCTATTGGACAAGCTGCCAATATCATTGACTTGCCTAGTTATAGCAATATCATCTGATTTTAGCAGATCCATTTTTTTTGCATTTATGTATAAAATATAACTCATATATTTTGCGTATATCTTTCAGGGAGCTGCAATTCTAAAAAATAAGAATAGACTTCTCTTTTATTTTTAGTCTCGAAGGAAGTGTTTTTTAAAGTTACTTCTACCCAATCATTTATACTGGCTTTTGAATACCTAACCCCTGTAAATAGAAATATTTTAGGGCTGTCAAATAAATTTTCTAAAATCAAAGCTTCTTCCGCATTTGCTTGCTCATAAAATATTTTCAATGTATCATTTGATTCTTTTCCTTTTTGTAAAACTTGAGAAATAGTATCTTCTAAATTATAGAAATCATTTTCCATCTCCTGCGTATATCTTGTATTCCTTGTAATTATAACTTTCGAATCAAATAACCAGTAGTTCCAACGCCCATATTGATTCAAAAATTTTAAATAGATCCCGCACGTTGCATCAATCCTATCTATAGTTAGAAAAACATTTTGATCTATATTATTTATTTTAAAAGCCAATTCGTTTTTACCTGTCGTTAAAGGTAGCGTACTTTGAAGAGTGGTAGTTATATCCCCGTCAGATATAACTAAAGAAGTTACATTAGAAAGAGGCCTAGGAAAAATAGTTGTTACCCCTGCTGTTAGTGTTTGAATAGAAAAATCCCCTGTTTTTGAAACCGTATGGAAAGAAAAATCAAATGGGTAACCGTCCCAATATTTTAAATAGTTTTTATTGTTTGTTCTATCTTTTACTTGAGACAAAATACTAAAGGTATTATTTGCAAAAAGTATTTGGTTATTTTTATTATTTATCAACTGTTCTGCCCCTGCTATAAAATGGAGATTTATTGTTGTTTGATCAAAAGTATTATTTGAAAAATTTATTTTTATATTTACATTCCCTTCCAAATAACAACCATTTGAAACATCATATAAATAAGTTATTGGTAAATTAGTGACTAAATCATCAGAAAAGTTTTCCGTATTAATTAATACAGAAATATAACTTTTAAAAT
>JBOFDP010000039.1:0-8721 GCA_051647125.1 Chitinophagaceae bacterium
GGAAAATATTATTGTAGATGAACATATCGCTATTTTTAAGCAATATATTAAGCAAGAAAAAAATAGAGCGTAATATAGTTGTGTCCTAAAAATATTATTTAGGTAGCTGTAAATTTTTTAAAAATGATTTTCTGTGATATGGAGTAATACCATATTTCTGTATAGCTTGGCAATGTAGTTTTGTGCCATATCCTTTATTGCTATTCCAATGATAAAAAGGAAATTGTTGGTGTAATTTATTCATATATTCATCACGTGCTGTTTTGGCTAAAATACTAGCTGCAGCAATGTGCATATAAAGCGTATCTCCTTGTTTGCAACAGGTATAAGGAATATTTTTTTGAGGATTAAAACAATTACCATCGATAGCTAAAAATTGAGGTGTTATTTTCAACCCTTCAATAGCTAGGTTCATAGCTAAAAAAGTAGCTTGTAAGATATTTATTTTTTCAATGGTTTCAATCTTTGCCACAGCGATATTATAGGCAAGGGCATGTTGTTTAATGTATGGTGTAAGTTGTTCCCGAATAGAGGGTTTTACTTGCTTAGAATCATTGAGTAGAGGATGACAAAAATCTTTAGGTAATATTACAGCTGCGGCAAATATATCTCCAGCCAAACAGCCTCTTCCTACCTCGTCTATACCAGCTTCTAAAAGATGGTTATTGATAGAAAAACTCAATACCATAAATCCTTATTTTTTATTAGCTAATTGTCCACAAGCAGAAGCTATATCTTGTCCTCTACTTCTTCGTAGATGTGTATTTACCCGATTTTTCTTTAATTCTTCTATAAAGTATTCTACCTTCTCACTTCTCTTAAATCGTGTATTTTCAATAGGGTTGTATTCTATTATATTGACTGTTTTTACAGGGATTTTTCTATAAATTTTTATCAACTCTTTGATGTCTTCAGGAGTATCATTAAAGTTATGTAATAATAAATATTCTAAAGTAATTTTATTGCCTGTTTTTTTATAAAAATAGTTTAAGGATTCTATCAAAGAGTTGAGATTATTTTTTTCATTGATAGCCATAATTTCATTTCTTTTTTTATCATTTGTAGCATGTAAAGAAAGTGCTATTTCAAACTTTATTTTATCATTGCCAAGCTGTGTAATCATTTTGGATATACCCGATGTGGATACAGTGATACGAGAGTGGCTAAATCCCAACCCTTTGGGAGAAGTAATTATAGCAATAGCTTTTAATAATTGTGGGTAGTTAAGTAAAGGCTCACCCATGCCCATAAATACAATATTGGACAGTCGCTTTTTGGTTTTTTCTAAACTGATTTTATTTAGAAAATGAATTTGATCTATAACCTCATCAAAAGCTAAATTTCTTATACGGAAAAGTTTTCCTGTAGCACAAAAACTACAACTTAAACTACAACCTATTTGTGAGGATATACAAGCAGTTTGCCTAGAGGAAGTAGGTATGTATACTCCTTCTATAAAATGCTTATCATGGGTGATAAACTGTAGTTTTATAGTACCATCGGAGGATTCTTGCTGGGTATATATTTTTAGTGAAGGAAAAGAAAAATGTTGGGACAATGTTGTTTTTAGTGTTTTGCTAATATTGCTCATTTCTTCAAAAGAATTACAACCTTTCATCCACAGCCATTCCATGATTTGTTTGGCTTTATAAGAAGCTTCTTTTTGTGTGTGTAAAAATTTTTGTAAATCTTCTTCAGAGAGATGCCTAATATTAGGTAATGGGTTGTTGGGTTGCATAAAAACAAAAGTATATTTATATATAAGCATGAATAATCTGTAATAAGCATTTGGTATTTACCTGTTTTTCGGAGAGTGAAAAGGTAGCTTTTTTGTAAAAAATGTTTCGTTCTAATAGGGTTTTTTGAATAAAAAGAAAAAGGTCTTTTTCTGATAAATTTTTTAATAAAGGACGTTTTGAGAGTTCTCTTTTTAATAATTCAAAAATTCTATGGGTAGAGAGGTTAAAATAAATAGTAGTACCAAAAAGATTCATTTTATTCATATTATTGAAATGGCAGGGGGTTCCACCACCTGTGGCAATAATTATATTGGTATTTTTATATTTTTCTATTAAAAGTTTAAGATTTTTTTTTTCTTGGATTCTAAAATAATATTCTCCTTTTTTTTCAAAAATTTCAGCAATAGAGAGTCCTTCTTTTTCTTCAATATAATCATCCATATCTATAAAAGGGATATGGGCAATACGGGAAATTTCTTTTGCAAAGAAACTCTTTCCTGAACCCATAAATCCAATAAAAAAAAAATCATTTCTCTTATATCATTAGGCATTTCTTTTTGCCATAAGCCTTACAATATTTTCTGTCATTTTCAAAAATACTTCTCCTGCAGGGTTTTCTGGTTGTGCCACAATAGGTAATCCTTGATCTCCACCTTCACATACAGATTGTACCAAAGGAATTTTTCCTAATAAAAGAAATCCTGTTTCTTCACATAATTTTTTTGCACCGTCTTGCCCAAAAATAAAATATTTATTGTCTGGTAATTCTGCAGGGGTAAAGTAACTCATGTTTTCTACTACGCCTATAATATTGGTCATTAGTTTTGGATTACTAAGCATGTTGATAGCTTTTCGTACATCGACTAATGCTACTTCTTGAGGAGTAGTAACAATAAGGCTTCCCGTAATTTTTAGTGTTTGTAATAATGTGAGATGAATATCGCTAGTGCCTGGAGGCATATCTATCACAAGGTAATCCAATTCTCCCCATTCCACGTCGATTATCAATTGCTTAAAGGCATTGCCTGCCATAGGGCCTCTCCATACAAGTGCCTGATTAGGTTCTACCAATAACCCTATACTCATAATAAAAAGATTAAATTTTTCTATGGGTATAATAACTTTTTTCCCTTCAATATCTACAATTTGTGGATGTTTCTCTTGGATACCTAACATAGTAGGAATACTGGGTCCAAAAATATCAGCATCTAATAATCCGACTTTAGCACCGAGCTTTGATAAAGATAATGCAAAATTAACGGCTACGGTACTCTTCCCTACTCCACCTTTACCACTCATGACGGCAATAATTTCTTTTACCTGAGGTAACATATTTTCAGATTTCTCTTGTACCTCTTTTCTTCTAGAAATGAGATTAATTTCTATCTCTATATTTTTATCTACTAAAGTATGAATTGCTGTAATACAAGCATTCTTTATATGATCTTTTAGTGGACATGCGGGGGTTGTAAGATTAATAGAAAAACATACTGTATTGCCTTCTATTTTTAGGTCTTCTATCATATTAAGCGACACCAAATCTTTACCTAAATCAGGGTCAATTACTTGACTTAATGCTTTTAAAATTTGTTCTTGACTTACCATAATTCACAAAGTTAAAAAATAATCCATTATAAACCTAATCGAGATTTTGAAATAGTTGTTGTAATAAAGAAATATATTTTCTAACATAGGTATCAAAAGCATATTATATTTTCTATTGTTTAAAATAGGTTATTTAACAATATTTTTATTTATAAATTTGTAACTATGAAAAGTATTAAATGTTTATCTTTGATTAATTTTAAAAGATTATGCTTATGAATAAAAAGATAAAATTTATCTATTATTGTTGTGGATTGTTATCCACTTCGGTATTTTCACAAACACCTACTGCAACAGTGCAACCTCAAAAGAATGATAGTGTGGTGGTAAAAAAAAACTCGTTGATGAATGCTCTACAAAAGGTCACTATTTATGGATTTGTAAGAACCGATGTTTTTTATAACTCAAGACAAAATGTTGATGTACGAGATGGAGCTTTATCAGTTTATCCTTTGCCACCTCTAATATCTAATGGTGAAGATTTAAGAAAACAACCCCAACTTGGGTTTACTGCTATTGTTTCTCGCTTAGGTGTTCGTTTTGATCAAGCACACGCCTTGGGAGCAAACGTAAGTGGCTTATTAGAAACTGATTTTTTTGGTATTACAAACAATACAATTTTTAGCCCTTCAGAAACAAGCAATTCAACAGTAATTACTGGCACACAAAATCTTTTGAGATTAAGACATGCCTATGTAAAGTTAGATTGGAATAAGGTGAATTTATTGCTAGGTCAATATTGGAATCCTAATTTTATTGCAAAGTGTTTTCCAGGCGTAGCTAATTTTAATACAGGTATTCCTTTTAATCCTTTTGGATTTTTGCCACAGGCAAAAGTAGAATATAATTTTGCAAAAGGATTTACCTTAACAGCCATGGCTTTTGGATTTAGTTTATCTGGATTTAGCCCTAGTACTCCATCTATAGATAATTCTGATATTGGCGTTGAGTTTACTGATAATAATATACTTAGTGGGATGGATGCACAGCGTTTTTCTTCGATTCCATCTTTTGCTATCCAATTGGCTTTTGAAAATGAATATTGGTTATTTGGTATTGGAGCAGAATCAAATACCTTAAGACCTCATACCCTTGATCGATATGATAGGAATACAAATCAATGGGGTGTTGCAGAAGCACCTTTAAGTAAGGTAAAAAACACCTTTACTGCTTTCAATGGATTAGCATATCTTAAATATAGTTCTCAACCCATTACTGCGAAATTGTATGCAAATTTTGGACAATCATATACTCAGTATGTAGGTTTGGGTGGATTTTCTACTTATCGTTCTGTAGAAAATGGCTCTTTTGTGTATAGACCTCAAAATCAACTTAATTTATGGACAGAAATATCTATTACTAAATATGCTATGTTTCAACCAGCGTTGTTTGTAGGATATGATAGAAATATGGGGTTAGCAAAAAAAATTAATACCAATGATGTACAAGGAGGATTAACATCTAGTACAGTGGGCTTTACAGGGAGAGCTATTGGGATAGCTGCTAATTCTACATATCAAGATTTTGTGAGGGTAGCTCCTCGATTAGATATTTTATCTGGCAAATTAAAATTTTCTATAGAATATGAATGGAATCATATGATTTGGGGAAACCCTGATATTGCTACATTTAAAGTACAGCAAGGTACACAAAAAGCTGTTGACAATAATAGAATACTATTTATTGCTGTTTATAGTTTTTAATATAAACAATATTTATATGCTCTAATTACTCATTTTTAAGTTTATTTTACTATGGCAATTGTACTTAAAATTATATAAATCCAAAAAAGAAAAAAATGGTTTATAAATGATTTTTTATAAGAAGAAAGTACCTTGATGGGGTTATATTAAAAATATTATTAAACAAGCCGCCTAATAGTTATCCTTTTTTTGTGCGTAAAAGATGTTGGGTCAAAAATTTTCGTATAGGTTGATCATATAGTTTTAAACATAAATAAACCAATAATATAGTACCCAAAAATAGAGTTAACGCACCAGGTAAAGATTGTATAAATGTGAGGTTTTTATTTTTTACCCAAGCATAGTATAAATATATAAAAGGGTAATGTATTATATATAAAGGATAAGAAATATTTCCTAAAAACTTACATATTTGAATAGTAGTTTTTTGTGTTGTTGTATCTGAAGCTCCCATATAAACAAGTAGAGGAAAGGCAATGGTACAACAAAAGATGTCGTACAAACCATTTTTCCATAAATCTTCGATACCTCCAATGCGTGGTATCGATAATAAAATAATTATCAACAAACTACATATCCAAAAAGTCCCTTTTATAGGAATAGGTTTAAATATACGAGATAGTAGCAATCCGGCAGAGAAAGAAAATAAAAACCTCAAAGAGCCACCAAGCATATGGTTTTTATCCATACTCCACCCAATGCAGATATCTCCCTCCTGTCCAAAAATAGCAAATGCTGCTAATCCGCAACCAGATACTACAACGAATATAGAAAGAATTTTTATTGAAAATTTACGTATAAAAAAGGCATATAAGAGATTGCCGATATATTCAAAAAAGAGAGACCAAGTAGGACCATTTAGCGGATACATTTCCGTAAGACCTCTAATCTCTGTTCCTGGTGTCATTGGAATTAGCAAAGCATTTAAAACCGTAGCTATTAACAGTATGGTTATAGATACTTTTGAAACATCATCCCAGTAGCCACAACCTTGAAAGTAAAACATAATACCTCCAAGAATAGCCCCAAGAAACACCATAGGATGCAAACGAATAAATCTTCGCTTGATAAACTCTTTTATCGTCATGGTTTTCCATCTGTCGTCATATGCATAGCCAATTACAAAGCCAGATAAAAGAAAAAAGAAATCAACCGCTAAATATCCATGATTTATTTTTTGGTCTAAATGGCTGGTGGTATAGGCTTCCAATATATGAAAGCAGACAACCATTAATGCCGCTACTCCTCGTAATCCGTCAAGTACATTATAATGAGGTTTTATTTCAAGAGAGGAAATACTACAAAATTTTTTTTTCTCCATAGCAAATAAAATGGTTATGGTTTAATTTCGATGCCTGCAAATGTAGGTAAAGAGAAATAGTTTTATAGAAAAAGTTACAATATATGCAAGGGAACAAAATACTTTAGTTTAGAAGAAAAATAAAAATATTATGCAATAGAGTATTTATTCTGAAATAGGGATAAAAAATTAAATACTAACTTTGCATGTTTAAAAATTACAGATTATTTATATTATGTCTATACTAAATGCGGAAAATATTGCTTTTCTAAAAAAATATATCAATACGCCTATGCCTGTAGGGTTTGAATATTGGGGGCAGGTAAAATGGATAGAATATGTGCGTGAATATGCCGATGAAGTATTTACGGATGTTTATGGCACAGCGGTTGCCATCAAAAATAAAGATAAGCATTTTAAAGTAGTTCTTGAAGCTCATGCTGATGAAATTAGTTGGTTTGTAAATTATATCGATGCTAAAGGCTTGTTGTATTTGCAACGCAATGGTGGCGTAGATCCTCAAATAGCTCCTTCTCAACGGGTGTTGGTACATGGAAAAAAAGGAGCAGTAAAAGCGGTGTTTGGCTGGCCTGCTATACATACTCGTAATGGAGAAAATCGTAATCTTGAAACTAAACAAGAAAATCTTTTTTTAGATTGTGGTGGAAATAGCAAACAAGAGGTAGAAAAAATGGGTATTCAAGTAGGATCTGTGGTTACCTATCAAGAGGGTTTTGATGAGTTGCAAAATGGATATCTTGTAGGTCGTGCTTTTGATAATAGAATAGGGGGGTTTATGATAGCTGAAGTACTTAAGATGCTTCATAAAAACAAAGTTAAATTACCCTATTCTTTGCATATTGTTAATGCAGTACAAGAAGAAATAGGCTTGCGTGGATCAGAAATGATAGCAAGGCGTATAAAACCCAATGTGGCTATTGTAACCGATGTAACACATGATACAACAACCCCTACTATTAATCAAAAAATAGAAGGGGATAAGCAATGTAAAAAAGGACCAGCTATTACTTACGGACCAGCAGTGCATCATAAACTTAATCGTTTCATAGATGAGGTTGCCAAAGCAAATAAAATACCACTTCAGTATAGTACGGTTTCTCGTAGTACAGGTACAGATACAGATTCTTTTACATACGCTAATGAAGGGTGCCCTTCAGCACTTATTAGTATACCTCTAAAATATATGCATACTACCGTAGAGATGATACACAAAAATGATGTAGAAAATACTATTCAGCTGATGTATGAAGTATTGTGTGCTTTGAAGCCTACTACCTCTTTGAGATATTTTAACTAAAAAAAATATTTTGCATATACCTAATAATGAATGATTGTACTTCTATAAGAGGTATTTCTTTTCCTAATTCTTGTTTCATAGAAGCTACTTTCTTATGTTGAATACCGCAGGGAATAATATGTTTAAAATAGCCTAAATCAACATTTGCATTAAGAGCAAAACCATGCATTGTAATCCAACGGCTACAACGAATACCTATAGCACAAATTTTTCTAGCTTTATGGGGCAAATGAGGGTCTATCCATACACCAGTTTCTCCTATTGAAGAATTCCCTTTTATGTTATAATGAGCAATAGTTTTGATAATAACTGCTTCTAAATTTCGTAGATATAGTGAGAGGTCAGTATTGATTTTTTCCAAATCAAAAATAGGATAACCTACAATTTGCCCTATACCATGAAAAGTAATATCGCCACCTCTATTAGTATGTACCAATTTAATACCTTGTTGTTGTATTTTTTTTTCTGATAGAAGGAGGTGTTCTATTTTCCCATTTCGTCCTAAAGTATATACGGGAGGATGTTGGCAAAGGATGAAATAGTGTTGGGTTTCTTTCCCTTGTAATTTGCATTGTATATTTTGTTGAAAAAGTTGCTCTTGTAAAGTCCAAGCATCTTGATAGTGGATAATACCTTTTTCTATAACTATAAAAGGAAGAATCATTAGTGCAAAGGTAAGGAAAACAAAAAATATAGAATAATTTTAAAATTTGGAAAAAGAAAAAATATTACCCTTGTAAGGATAATATGAAGATATGTAAAGGGAAAAAGTCAACCATAAGATATCTAAACCCAATTTTTTTTAAACTTTGTTAAGACTATATGAAATAAAAGATTTGTAGGTAAATCCTCTTCTAATGAGGATAACATACAAAAAATTCTTGATACTGAAACTTAGGAAATTTAAAAAGCTGCTAGAAAGTAAAGTATAAATATCCATGATAAATGTTTCGTGGGCTTTACTTATTTTATTATCAGCAAGGTATCCTAAAACCTCATTGGCAAATATAAAAGTTATGGTTCCACCATTTTTTATCTCTATGGCTATACCAAACC
>JBOFDP010000040.1:0-6388 GCA_051647125.1 Chitinophagaceae bacterium
CTAATTCTACAAACACACCATAATTAGTAATATTCTTTACAATACCTTTTTGACGACTATTTTCTGGATACTTAGTATCAATATCTATCCAAGGATCAGAAATAAGTTGTTTAAGAGATAAACTCATTTTTTTCAAATCACGATTTATTGTTACTATCTTAGCCTCATATACATCTCCTGCCTTAAAATAATCTCTAAGATTAATAGGCGTATTATCCCAATTAATTTCACTTACATGTATAAGACCTTCTACACCAGGTACAATTTCTAAAAATGCACCATAATCTTCAATATTAACAATTTTACCTTTTACTAAAGAACCTTCTTTTATATCTTGAGGCAATGTGTCCCAAGGATGAGGAGTAAGTTGTTTTAAACCAAGACTAATACGTTTCTTATCATCATCAAAATCCAACACTACAACATTAATTTTTTGATTCATTTCTAATACTTCACTTGGATGATTAACTCTTCCCCAACTAATTTCAGTAATATATAATAACCCATCAATGCCTCCTAAATCCATAAATACGCCAAAATCAGTAATATTTTTCACCATACCTTCTACTACCTGCCCTTTTTCTAAGCGACTCATGATTTCCATACGTTGTACCTCCATATCACTTTCTATAAGTGCTTTATGAGACACTACAGCATTGCGAATAGCTTCATTAATCTTTACTACCTTAAACTCCATTCTATTACCTACATATTGGTCATAATCAGTAATAGGCTTAACATCAATTTGAGAACCAGGTAAAAAAGTTTCCATACCAAATAACTCTACAATCAATCCTCCTTTTGTTTTTCCTGTAATCAATCCTGTAACTATTTCTCCACTGACATTAATAGCTTTAATTTTTTCCCAAGCTCTTTGTATACGAGCCATTTTTCTACTCAATACAAGATTGCCTTTTTTATCTTCCGTACTTACAACCAAAACTTCAAACTCATCTCCAGGCTGTACACTATTGGTTATATCTCTAAACTCATTTAAAGAAATTAAACCATCACTTTTGTAACCTATATTTACAATAGCATCTGTTTTAGTAACACCCATCACTATGCCATTTACAATATCGCCATCTTTAATGGGATTAAAAGAAGTGTCATACATTTTATCATATTTGTTACGATCTTCCTCACTATAAGCTATTACATTTTTTTTACTTACCGACCAATTAAAATCGTCATGCGAGGGGACTTCAGGTACATTTGTTGTCGCAGTAGAAAAATCCTCCTGAGTGTTTTCTGCGTTTTGAGTAAATAAATTTTCCGACATATTTTTATATAATTTTTTAATGCTGCAATATTAGTATAAAAATACCAAATAAAATTAGATTTTTCTATGATTAAAATCCTCTATTTATGATTATATACTTCCAGTATTCTTTCCTTCAATATATTTTTAGGAATATATGTACCTCTAATATATGGGAAAGAAATAAATTTTTTCTGTGGAAATGTGCTTTGTAAAACTTTACAAAGTTGCCCCATATTGAGTTCTGGAATAAAAATTATATCAAAATTATTCAGTATACCTCCCAAATTTTTAGGTAAGGGATTAATATATCGAAGGTGAGCATGAGAAACTTCATAATTTTCTTGTACCAAATCTTCTACCGTAGAATCTATTACACCATAAGTATTACCCCAACCAAGTACTAAAATTTTTCCTTTTCCTTTACCCACTGCAATTTTTTGCATTGGAATGATATTAGAAATATTTTGTACTTTTTTATCACGTAAGGCTACCATTTTTTCATGATTATCACTTGATACATTAACTTTACCACTAAGCATATCTTTTTCCAAGCCACCAATCGTATGTTCCATATTAATAGTGCCAGGTATTACCCAAGGGCGTACGTCATTATTATCTCTTTTATAAGGATAAAATTGAAGCTCTCCTTCCTCCTTTTTTATCTTAAAAGGAGGTACTATATTCGGGAGTTCTTTTATATCTGGTATTCTAAAAGGTTCCGCTCCATTAGCAATATAACTATCCGTAAGTAAAAATACAGGAGTCATAAATTCTACTGCCAACCTTACCGCTTCATAAGCCATATAAAAACAGTCTGCAGGAGTAGCTGCTGCCAAAACAGGAATAGACGACTCTCCATGTCTGCCATACAATGCTTGCAAAAGATCACTTTGTTCTACCTTAGTGGGTAATCCTGTGGATGGTCCGCCACGTTGCACATTACAAATTACTAATGGTAATTCTAACATAAAAGCTAAGCCAATAGCCTCTGTTTTTAAATCAATACCAGGTCCAGAAGTACTAGTTACCCCAATATTACCACCATATGAAGCCCCTATAGCAGTACATATTCCCGCAATTTCATCTTCTGCCTGAAATGTACGTACATTAAAGTTTTTATATTTACTTAATTCTTGTAAAATTTCCGTAGCCGGTGTAATAGGATACGAACCTAAAAATAGAGGCAACCCTGATTTATAAGCAGCAATAGCTAACCCTATGGAAGTTGCCTGATTGCCAGAGATAGAACGATATTTCCCTTTGGGCAAAGTAGTAGCTTTAGGAGTATAAAAACGCGTGGTAACAGATTCCATAATATCTCCATAATTATATCCTGCTTTAAGTGCAATAATATTACTTTCTACAATATCTGGATTTTTCTTAAATTTTATAGAAATGTAATCTATAGTAGTCTGAATATCCCTATTATTTAACCAATACAAAAAACCTAATACAAACATATTCCTAGCCCTATCTTTCATTTTCATAGAAAGAGTTGTATTAGATTCTAATGCAGCACGGGTAAGTTGAGTTATAGGAATAGGAACAAGCTTATACAAAGAAGTAATTTTTTCATGATCTAAAGGATTGGAAGAATATCCTGCTAAATCTAAATTTTTAGATTCAAAACTATCTGTATTAACAATAAGAACACCTTGTTTTTTTAGCTGATTAATATTAGTTTTAAAAGCTGCCGCGTTCATAGCTACTAAAATATCATATTCATCTCCTGGAGTATGAATAACTTTAGAAGCAAAGTGAATTTGAAAACCACTAACCCCACTAATAGTACCTTGTGGAGCACGAATTTCCGTAGGAATATCAGGAAATGTAACAATATTTAACCCTGCAAGTACTGAATTTAATGAAAATTGATCTCCTGTAAGTTGCATCCCATCACCAGAATCACCAGCAAATTTGACAACAACACTTTCTATATGTTCAATATGTTTCGTTGTATCAGACATAAAAAATATGATTTAATATTAACAAGTATTTGAATTTTAAAAATATGTAATTTTTACTTTCTTGACAAAGGTAAAGAAATCTTTTAAATAGAAGTAATAAATTTTATTTTTTATTGATACATCTATTATACTATAATTATCAAATCATTACTAAAAGCATACAAAGTAACTACTATTTTATAGTTTATAACGCTCTATATAAATTTTAATAGTTAATTTTTCATTTGTTTAATGACATATAAAGGATTTTTCGCTTTAAAAACAGATGTACCTGCTACTAAAATATCTGCACCTGCGGATATAATAGATTGATAGTTTTCTAAAGTTACTCCACCATCTATTTCAATCTTGGTAGAAAGATTATTTTTTAGAATAAATTCTTTTAATTGCTCTATTTTTTTAAGACTATGTGGAATAAATTTTTGCCCCCCAAAACCAGGATTTACACTCATCAAACAAGCTATATCAATATTATATAAAATATCATATAGAGAAGAAATTGAAGTATGTGGATTTAATGCCACCCCCGTTTTCATCTTATATTCTTTGATAGTTTGCAATGTACGATGCAAGTGTATACAAGCTTCTATATGTACACTGAGTACATGAGCGCCTGCTTTTGCAAAATCTACAATATAACGTTCAGGTTGAACTATCATTAAATGTACATCTAAAGGTTTCTTACATATTGTATTTACTTGTTGCATTATAGATAGTCCAAAAGAAATATTAGGGACAAAAATACCATCCATAATATCCAAATGAAGCATATCAGCCTCACTATTATTAATTATTTCACATTCTTTGTCCAAATGCAAAAAATTGGCAGCTAAAAGAGATGTCGATACCCATATATTTTTATCTTTCATAATTATTCTAATTTTAATTGTTGTATTCTTGCAATAATAGTATCCTTATTAAGCTTATTATTTTTTAAAGCATGTTGGTAATATTCTAACGCATTAGTAGTATCTCTAAGATGATCATAGCAGTCAGCTATTTCAAACATTAATTCTTCATTTGGGGTTTGTACTCTTGAAGCTACAGATAAAGTTTGTAAGGCTTCTCTATATTGATTTAGTTTTTTTTGACAATATGCTTTTCGCATATAAGCTTCTAGAAAAGACCATAACTGATATATAGCCTTATTATAGTAAAAAATAGCCTTGGGGTATTGATCTATATTTTCATAATAACGACCATTAAAAAAATATATCTTATGGAATACTTTCTCTTCATAATTTTTCAATAAGGTATCACTAAAAAAAAGTATTTCTTTTTGTTTTTTCATAGATAAAATATAAGCAATTAGAAATCCTGCCTCATTGTTGAAAGGTTGCATATTATACGATTTCCTTGCATATTTTAGGGCAGCATTCGTGTCTTTAACACAAAGCAATAACTCTCCTGATTGAAGAACATCAAAAGGATCTTTAGATTTTTCTATCAATGGTTTTATAGAGGTCAGAATCTGTTGTGCGGCAAGAGTATCTTTTGCTTGTAAATAGGTATTACAAAGTGTTAGATGGAGATACAAAGAAGACGGTAAAATTTTTATACTATTATCAAGCCAGAGTATAGCCTCTTTCAATTTATTTTGAGCCAAAAGGATATTAAATTTTTGCAATGCTGCTTGAGCTGAAGGAAATAACATAAAGGATTTTTCAATATCAGCCAAAGCCTCCTCCTTATAATCATTCTTAACAAGGCGTGTAGCTCTTCCTAAATAAAAACCAGGATTATAAGGATATTTTTTTATACTATCATTAATATCTTGTAAAAAAACCAATTTCTCCAAATTAGTTTTTGAAGTACTACGATCACAAGATATGAATACCACCATCATCACTATCCATAATATTAAAATATATTTCATACTACTTATATACCAGAATTTAGTACTACAAAAATAATTATTCTACAGAAATAATATCTAACATATTTTTAAGAAATACAATATCATGAATACTTTTTAAACAATAAATCTGCATTCCACACTTTTATTATTATAATAATTCTACACTTCCTTGATCTATACATTCAGATTGAAGCTGGATAATTGTTTTATTTAAAACTGGATGGACTTTATTAGGGCATAAATTTTCTAATGGTATTAACCAAAATTTTCTTTCCTGAATATGAGGATGAGGAACTATTAAATGAGAAAGATTAATAATCTGATTATCATAAAATAGAATATCTATATCAATCGTACGTGGTGCCCATTTTTGAATACGTAGACGCCCTAATAATTTTTCTATCTCTAATATTTCTTCGAGTACGTTCTCCGCTAGAAGGATTGTATGAACTACCCATATGATATTAAGATATACGGGTTCATCCTGATTCGCCCAAGAAGAGGTTGTGTATATAGATGATTTTTGTAAAACCTCGCCTATTCTTTTTGAAATAGCATTTTCTGCTTCTTTTAAATATTCCAATCTATTCCCTAAATTACTACCTCCAGATAAATAAATAGTATGCAGAGGATTATTTATACTCATTACAATTTTTTTCTATAATTTTTTAATCTTTTGAATCAACATTCAGTTCTTGTAAAGGATATATTTTTTGCGCTTTAGTAGTAATAGTATATTGGTTCTGTTGATTGGTAATATACCCAATGGTACGAATATCTGTATTAGATTTTATGTTTTCATAATCTTTGGGTGATATAGTAAACAACAATTGATACTCTTCTCCTCCACTTAAAACACACATTGTTGGATCTATTTTAAACGTATAGGCAGCAAGTCTAGTATCTTCTTCTATAGGTAGTTTGTCTTCATAAATCATACACCCTTTTTTACTTTGCTGACATAAACAAATAATATCCATACTCAAACCATTACTAATATCGGTCATAGCAGTAGGTATAATATGTTGTTCCTTTAACCAAATTAAAATTTCTTTTGGAAATTCTGGTTTTAAAAACTTTCCTATCACAAAAGATTGATTTTCTAAATTTGGCTGTATGTTTGGATGTTCTAAAAATATTTTTTTTTCTCTTTCTAAAAAAGCAAATCCAATAAAAGGAGCGCCTAAATCTCCTGTTACACAAATTAAATCTCCTGCTTGCATCGTATTACGCAATATATATTCCTCGTTACATGCTCCTATAGCTGTAATATTTATTATTAATCCTTTTTGCGAGGTA
>JBOFDP010000041.1:0-1905 GCA_051647125.1 Chitinophagaceae bacterium
TCTATTATAATCTTAAAGAATACTTTCCATTATCAATAACATTTAAAATCACTTCTATATAATTAATAGTTCTTTATTCCTATAAAAAATTTACAGGTGTATTAATGATTTCTTTCTTACAAAACAAGATACTACGACACCCTTATATAAGCTTATTATTATGTAGTTTCTATTTTTTCTTTTTATTAATTTTTTCTCAAATCAATCTTGGCATAGGCGATCTCCATATCTATCTTGAGGTGGTTCAAAATCTTCATAGTGGTGGTGTCCTCTATCAAAGTGCTATTGACACCAAAAATATGGGATTCTTTTTCTTTTTTTATTATATTATCTATCTTCCTTATGCCCTGTTATTTAGTACGATGGAGTATTTTTTTCATTGGATGGGAATTTTTTTAAGTCTATGGTATTTTTTGACTTCTGTATTGATCTATCGTATTTTATTACCACTTTATAACAATGCTCTTGCTTTGCTTTCTGCTTGTTTCTATTTTGTTGTTCTTACGGCATGTTCCCCTTGGTCTTATTTTATTAACCAACCACAAATTGCTGTCTTTTTTCATCTATTATTGATTTTTGTAATTATGCAACAAAAAGAGACTCGCTATTTTTTGTACGGTTGGATTCTAGGGATTTGCTTTAGTCTTGCTTCTCCCTACGCTTTTTTAGTCCTTACCGTTCCTATTCTTGCACTAATCTCTTATACTCAAGATAAAAAATTTATTGCTGTCGTCCAAAAAGGAGGAGTTGCTTTTTTAGGCTTTCTCATAGCTCTTCTTCCTTTTGTATGGTATTTGCTCTATACAGACAGTATCTCCGATTGGTGGTATTGGAATTTTACCTTTCCAACTACACTTTATAATAGTGATCTTAATTTCTTCTCCTCATTGAAACAGATTCTATATTTTCTATTTGGGAAATCTATAGCCATCAAGATTACAAACATCCCAGCACTTATTACCCCCATTATACTCTATACACTCTGTCTTGCATGGATTGTAAACTTCATTCAAAAAAAGCCAACACTCTCCCTTCAAGAAAAAACTCTATTGGGGATTAGTGCCTTATCGTTAATCCCACGTTTAGGCTTGGCACGTCCTTATGCTTCTTATAATATTTACCTCGTTCCTTTATTGATCTTACATATCCCTTTTGTTTGGAATATCTTATCTTCACAACGCTCTCTGAAAAAAGGCTATCAACATACTCTAATCCTCTGTATGAGTGTTGCTCTTCTATACGTGCCTATTCATTTTTATCTGGGTACTAAAGCCTATTATGCCGATCCTATTAAACAGCTTACCCTATCTAATCCTAAAAAAACACCAACTGTAATGCTTACCCAATGGGCAGGATATACCTATAGCACACATTGGAATCATGTCTACTACAATTTTTATTCTCATTTTGATGATTCTTATCAACAAAATGTATACAAATACCAACCCGAAATGCTTTTTATCCGACAAGATGCACTCGAAAATCAATTCAGCGAAGATAGACAATTTATCAATTACCTTGATACACAGTATACCAAAATCTTTCAAGATCATCTCACAGAAACAAGTGGAATAGTACATATTTATATTCAAAACAATCACATTCCTACGTGGAACAATCTCCCTATTTTAGGAGAACTAAGTAATTATGAGTAAAAATTTTATCATCATTAAGTATTGATTAATTTATTGAATATCATCAAAAAAAACACCAGTAATTAATATTTTATTTGATATAATCACATTTCAGGAAAACAAGGAGACAACAATGTCTATCAAAAAAATTTGGGAATCCAACCGTTTTATGATTATCCTCATATTGGCAATTATTCTAGGAAGTATCATTGGTATTACCATGGAAAAAGATGCGCTTATCTTCAAACCCTTGGGAGATATTTTTATCAAT
>JBOFDP010000042.1:0-30010 GCA_051647125.1 Chitinophagaceae bacterium
GGTTATGAATATAGATACATCGCAATTTAAAAAAGATTTAAACCTTAATGCTAATGAATCTCTGGACTTGCAGGTATTGCAACCCAAGCTTGATGAATGGCTGAAAGATCATCCAAAAGCAAGGTTAGAATATATACATGGAGAACAAGAATGTATAGAACTGGGTAAACATTCAAACCATTGTGCTATTATTTTTGGAGAGTTTAATAAAAATTCTTTATTTGAGACAGTACAGACAAAAGGTGCTTTTGTAAGAAAAAGTTTTTCTATGGGAGAAGCTAATGATAAACGATTTTATTTTGAAGCCAAACGAATATAAATTAAAGGTACAGGATGGAAAGATATAGCTTTGCCTTATAATATAGCAATGGATATTGCTATAATTGCTATATTAATCCCGATTTATAATAAGTATAGAAAAGCCTACTTTGAACAGTAGACTTTGTCTATTGAGTTTATTTTTTTTCTTCTCGATTATATTGTTCTGTAGTTAGTACATTGCCTTTTATTTTAAGAAAAACACCTACAGTAAATCCTTGTACATATACTTGAATAGTTTTTTCAAAATATCCAATTCGTTTAGAGTCATAGGTTACTTTTATACGTCCTGTTTGGTTTGGAGCAATAGGCGTACGTGGCCATTCTGGTACGGTACATCCACAGGAGGTTTCTACATTACTCAAGATAATAGGCTTGTTATTTTTATTAGTAAATGTAAATTCATATACGGTAGGAGAACCTTCTTTTATTTTCCCAAAATCATGTGTAGATTCTTTGAAAATAGCTACCTGGTCGGCATAGCTTTGTGTAGGTGTTGGTGCTTGAGAAAATACATTCAAACAAAGAACAACAGCAACTAATAAAAAGTACAATTTTTTCATAATTTTAAAATTTTTATATCTTTAATATGAAAACAAAAGTAATTTTGTTTTTGTAAATAAAAAAAAAATTCTATAGAATGGACCATATATCAATGAATATTAATGATTTCAAGGAACAAGTTTTACATGATTATAGGATTGTGATTAGCAGTAGAATAGTAAGTGAGATAGCAAGGCAAGAAGTGATGCAAGGACGGGCAAATTTTGCCATTACAGGAAGAGGAAAAGAAATCCCTCTTATCGTATTATCAAAATTTTTTGAAAAAGGAGATTTTTATTCAGGTTATTATAGAGACCAAACTTTTATTTTAGCTAAAGCGATATATTCCACCAAAGAGATGTTTTCCCAGTTATATGGAGATACTACCGAAGGTCATGAACCTTCTAGTGGGGGAAGGCAAATGACAAATCATTTTGCTACTCCATTTGTAGATAAAAAAGGAAACTTTTTAAATTTATCAGCATTGTATAATATTCCTGCTTTTAGTTCTTGTTTAGCTACTCAAGCTCCACGTACTTTGGGTTTGGCTCAAGCCTCGTTATTATATAGAAAATATCCTCATTTAAGAGAATATAATCAACTAAGTAAGCAGGGTAATGAAGTCGTATTTTGTACGATAGGAGATGCTTCCACTTCTGAAGGTCTTTTTTGGGAAACTATTAATGCTGCGGCAGTAATGCAAATTCCATTGGCAATGTTTGTATGGGATGATGGTTTTGGGATTTCTGTACCTACAGAATACCAAACTGCCCAAGGTTCTATTTCTGTGGCATTAAGCGGTATGGGGAGGAAAGATATGGGGAATGCTAAAAAAATTAAAATTTATGAGTTAAAAGGTTGGGATTATATTGCTCTTCACAAAGCTTTTGAAGAGGGGATTCGGGAGACAAGGGAAGAACATACTCCTGTTCTTTTTCATGTTAAAGAACTTACTCAACTTTTAGGGCATTCTACTTCAGGAAGTCATCAACGATATAAATCTACACAACAATTAGAATGGGAAAAAATATGGGATGGTATAGCTCAATTCAAATCATGGATATTAGAAAAAAATATTGCTGATGATGCCACTTTACTTCAAATAGAAAATGAAGTGAAAGCAGAAATTAAAAAAGCTAAAGAGGAAGCTTACAATGAATATCTACATCCTATTAAAGAAAAAATACAATCAACTATTCGCGTATTGGAAAATATAGAAATCTCTGAGTTTCAACATAAAAAATGGGTACAACCTTATATTGAGAATTTAAAAAAAATAACTCATCCTACATATGCTTCTTCTGCAGATGCCTTGTATTCTTTAATGAATAAAGCCACTCAATCAATCCTTAGTGATAAAACTTTCAAGTTATTTGTTGCTGATATGGAGAACGAGATGTATAATAAATATCATACTCATTTATATAGTGAAAATGAGAAAAGTATTCTCAACATAGAAGGTTGCGAACCTATTTATAAAAAAGATTCTCCAATGATGAATGGGCATGAAATTTTGAATATTTATTTTAACCAACTTTTTGAACAAAATCCTTTAGTACTTGCTTTTGGACAAGATGTAGGAAAAATTGGTGATGTAAATCAAGGGTTTGCAGGCTTACAGCAAAAGTATGGAGAGGATAGAATCTTTGACACGGGGATTCGTGAGGCTACTATTATAGGACAAGCCATAGGGCTGGCAATGCGTGGATTTAGACCCATTGCAGAAATTCAATATCTTGATTATATTCACTATGCCTATCAACAGCTTTGTGATGAGGTATCTACGTTGCATTATAGAACAGCAGGTTCTCAAATTTGTCCATTAATTATACGCACAAGAGGGCATCGTTTGGAAGGTATTTGGCATGCTGGTTCTTTGATGGGTACATTGATACATGCGTTACGAGGAATGATTATAACCGTACCTCGCAACTTTACGCAGGCTGTGGCAATGTATAATACTTTTTTGCAGGGCAATGACCCTGCTTTAATTATTGAATCTTTAAATGGGTATAGACTTAAAGAAAGTTTACCTAGTAATTTGTTAGAACTGAAAGTTCCTATGGGGATGCCTGAAGTATTAATGCAAGGAAAGGATATTACCTTAGTCTCTTATGGTTCTACTTTGCGTATAGTGATGCAAGCAGCTGAAAGATTAAAGAGTGAAGATAAAATTAAGTGTGAGGTAATAGATGTACAAACTTTATTGCCATTTGATAGGTATGGTATTATTCTTAAGTCGTTAAAGAAAACCAATAGAATTATTTTTATAGATGAAGATGTTTCTTGTGCTACTACGGCATATATGTTGACGGAAATTATAGAAAAACAAAATGGCTTTCAGTATTTAGATGCGAAACCACGTACATTATCAGCATTTGATCACCGTACTCCTTATGGTAGTGATGGAGATTATTTTACAAAGCCCCAAGAAGAACAAATTATATCTGTTGTAAAAGAGGTAATGAAAGACTAAAAAATATATTTTTATAGTTATTTTTAATTAATATTGTAGCTTTAACTTTTAAATCATTAATTATTATGAAAGACTTTTTTAAATATTTCTTGGCATCTTTGCTGTCTTCTATAGTAATATTTGTTGTCGGAATTATTATTGTTTTCATTATCCTTTTTGCTATCGTAGGAGGGGTTTCTTCTAAATTAGTTTCTGACCAGAATGAGGTAAAAAAACTGGATGAAAATTATATTTTGGTAGTTGATTTAGGTATTCCTTATCCTGATAGAGTAGCGTACAATCATACTCCATTTATAAAAGATGAGGACACAAAAGATGCAATGGATTTGTATACCCTACAAAAAGCCTTACAACATGCTACTACTAATAATAAAATTAAGGCTATATATATCAAAGCTACTAATAATGTGAATGGTTGGGTAATTAATAAAGAAATACGAGATGCTATTTTATCATTTAAAGAAAAAAGTAAGAAGCCTGTATTTGCATATGCACAAAATTATTCTCAGCAATCTTATTTTTTGTCCTCTGTGGCAGATAGTTTATATATTGATCCAGCAGGATATATTGCTTGGCAGGGTATGGGCATAAGTATGCTATTTTATAAAAATTTATTACAAAAAATAGGTATAGGGATGCAAGTGTTTTATGTTGGAAAATATAAAAGTGCAACAGAACCTTTTAGAGAAGACAAGATGACCTCTTATAACAAAGAGCAATTAATGGATATATTGAATACGTATTATAGCATAGTATTGGAAAATACTTCAAAGGGGAGGGATTTGAGTATGAATACCCTTAAAGAGTATGCAGATAACTTGTTGTTAATAGATGCGGAACAGGCAGTAAAAAACCACATGATTACCCATGGCGTATATTATCATCAAATGGAAAATATTCTAAAAAATGTAGTTTCTGACGATGATAAACCAGCATTATTAAGTATGCAAGATTATGTAAATTCAATAGAAGAAACCTCTATAAAACAGAAAATAGCAGTAGTTTATATGGAAGGAACGATTGCGAAAGAGGAGAATGCGATATCTGCCAAAAAGTATAGAAAAATATTTAGAAAGATAATAAAAGAGGATAATATAAAAGCAGTAGTATTAAGAATAAATAGCCCCGGTGGAGATGCTCAAGAATCTGAAAATATTTGGCAGGAAATAAGACTACTGAAAGCAAAAAAACCAGTTATTGTGAGCATGGGCAATATGGCAGCTTCAGGAGGTTATTATATTTCAAGTGCAGCGGATAGTATTTATGCACTCCCTATGACTATTACAGGTTCTATAGGTATATTTGGAATGATTCCAGAGGCTAAACAATTAGCTCATAAAGTAGGTATTACTTATGATGAGGTACATACTGCCCCTCATGCAAATATGCCAATTTTTGGATTGGATGATGTACAAAAAAAAGCAGTGCAGAAAATGCTCCAAATAGGGTATGATTTGTTTATAAAACGAGTAGCACAAGGAAGGCATAAAATCCAAGAGCAAGTAGATATTATTGCTCAAGGTAGGGTATGGACAGGGGTACAAGCGAAATCCTTGGGATTAGTAGATGGATGGGCAGATTTAGATTCTTGTATTAAAATAGCTGCTCATATGTCGAAGTTAAAATCTTATAGCCCAGTGATGTACCCAGAACCTTTGTCATGGATGGAAAGAGTTAAAAATCAATTTAAAGGATATATTTCTATTACAGTGCAAGAAGCTATACCTATTTTACAATATTTGAATGTAGATAAACATATGCAAAATATTAATTTTATACTTCAACAACAAGGACAACCTTTAGTATTGTTACCAGGTACTATAGAAATTAAATAAGTTTTTCTTTAACATGCCTAAAAATTATAGTCAAAAAAAAGCTCTTTTTGCTATTGTTAAGGCTAATGTTATAACTTCATTTAGATCTCCATATGCAGTATTGTTAGGTATCTTATTTCCTATTGTATTTATTGTAGCCTTTAGTTTTGCTAGTAGTAATTTTGTAAGCCTAAATGTCTTACTTCTTCCAGGTTGTGATACAAGTAGCATAGTATATAAGGCATTGAAAAAGATAGATTATATTCATTTTCAATCAATAGATGCTGTTCCTAATATGCAAACAGCATTGCAAAAGGGAGAAATTATAGCTGTATTGGATATAAAAAATAATAATAATGATATCTCAATAATACCTTATACCATTAATGTTATTTCTTCAACATCCACAGAAGATAAATTTCGATTATTTGAAATTATACTTGACAATACGATTAATACGATTAACCAAGCTATTTTTTCGGATAATAGAACGATGTTTGTCGTACAAAAAGACATTATACACGATAGGCCGTATAAATCTGTAGATTTTATTCTTCCCGGACAGTTAGGATTTTCTTTACTGACTATAGGTATTATGGGGGTGGCATTTTCTATATTTCATTTAAGAGAATCTTTAGTTTTAAAGCGATTTAGAGCTACCCCTATCCGTAAAACTAATATCTTAATAGGAGAGGCTATAGGTAGAATTCTTTTTCAACTTTTTACAATTACTATTCTTCTTATTGTAGGTAAATATGTTTTTGATTTTACAATTATACATGGATTTTTTACCTATTTAGAAATAATAATATTATGTTTTTTAGGATTATTAGTATTTATGGGTATGGGATTTAGTATTTCTGGAATTGTAAAAAATGATCATACCATACCCATATTAGGCAATATGCTTATGTTTCCTCAATTAATATTCTCAGGTACGTTTTTTTCTATAGAAATATTCCCACAATGGCTTAAAGTAGTTGCTTATTGTTTGCCTCTCACGCCTTTAAATGATGCTTTAAGGAAAGTTTCTTTTGAAGGTTATCATTTGTGGGAAATATTACCTCAACTGGGAATCCTCCTATTATGGATAGTTATTGTCTATATTTTTGCCTCTAAAACATTTAAGTGGGAATAAAAATTATATTGTATATTTACAAAATAAAGATATTGTAATTTATGCATCTGTTTATAAAAAAAATAGTTAATTATTTTTTACAAGGATTAGTTCTTTTAGCACCTATTTTTGTTACAGGATATGCTTTATGGTGGATATTTACTTTGATTGATGAACTTATTCCTACTCAAATACCAGGACTAGGCTTTGTGATTATTATTTTTCTTGCTGTTATAGTAGGATATTATAGCTCTGAGGTATTAAAAAATCGCCTTTATAATTTTTTAGATAATTGGTTAAAAACGGTACCTTTTGTAAAAACTATTTATACGTCTATAAAAGATTTTGTAGGAGCTATTGGAAAAACTAAAAAGTTTAATAATCCTGTATTAGTAGATGCAAAAGGTAATGGCACTTATCAATTAGGTTTTCTTACCCGAGAGGATACTACAGACTTTGGATTTAAAGCGTATGTATGTGTATACATGCCCTTTCCTTTTTCTATTATGGGAGAATTGGTATTTGTGAGTAAAGAACGTATCAAACCTGTTACACAATCTTCTTCGGAAGTATTGAAATTTGTTATTTCTGGGGGTGTAAGTAATATCTACAAAGATACAAATAATGAAAAAATTAATCTCAGTGCAGGACCTTCTTATTTACCACAATCAGTTATGGAGAATGCAATAGAAGGATTAAAAAATTTTAATGATAGTGATCTTTCTATTGCCGAACTTAGCCATCGTTCTCCTTTGTATCTTAATATGCATCATGAGGTGCAAGAGCGTATTAAAAAATTAATGAAACTAAATGATGATTTTGAAGTATTGCTTACACAAGGAGGGAGTAGTTTACAGTTTGCTCAAATTCCTTTAAATTTTTTAGATAAGGCAGATACTGCCATTTATACAGATACAGGGCTATGGGCAAAATTGGCTTATGAAGAAGCCCAAAGTATAGGAAATATACAGGTAGGAGCTTCTTCTGCTGATAAAAAATATAGCTACATTCCTACTCAAATAAATATATCTAAGGAGGCAAAATACCTACATATCACTACTAATAATACGGTAGTAGGTAGTCAATGGAAAACTAAGGATATTCCTTTTGATAAAATACCTGTGATTGCAGATATAGCAAGCGATATTTTAGCTCGTCCATTGGATTATTCTAAATGTGCTATGGTCTATGCTGGTACTCAAAAAAATATGGGTATTGCAGGGTGTACCGTAGTAGTTATTAATAAGCAGTTTTTAAAACAGCAACAAACTTCTCGTTCTATACCTGTTATTTTAGACTATAAAAAACTCTTGTCTGCACCAGATCAAGTATATAACACTCCTTCTGTGGTATCTATTTATTTTCTAAAATGTATGTTGGATTGGATGGAAAAAACTGGACTTAAAAATATTTATGAAAATAATGAAAAGAAAGCTAATTTGTTATATCAAACTTTAGAAAAATATCCCAATATATTTTTATTACCTGTAGCAAAAGATAGTAGAAGTATGATGAATATCGTATCTTTATTTTATACTAAAAGTGTAGAAGATGCTTTTCTTAAATATGGGACAGAGCAAGGTTTATATTCTTTTAATGGACATGATTTTTTGGGTGGTGGAATTCGTCTATCTATTTACAATGCAATGACCATAGAAAAGGCAAATCGTTTAGTTCAGATTATAGATAATTTTGCTGCAATACAAGGTTAAAAATATGATAAATGCAGTCTCTCCTCCTACGGGGGCTACCGTTTTATAAAAAATATTATATAAACTTTTAATTTATTCTTACAGATATACTTTTCAATGATAGGATAATAAAAATCTATAAAACTCTTTCAAAAATCTATATTACTTTTGTGTTTAAAAACTATGTCTTTAAAATTTAAACTTGTTATGAAAAAATGGATTACATTATTTGTTCTACTTCATGTTGTTGTGGTAGTAGTTGCTCAATCTCAGAAATCTTATACTTTTGTTATTCAACCTAAGAGTAATAGCCAAGTAAAAGGTAGTGTTCTTATTAAAGAAAATAAAAATAAAACAGTAGTTCTTCATATTCAAGCTGAAAATATAACACCAGGAAAACATGGTGTTCATCTTCATGCTATTGGAGATTGTTCTTCAGAAGATGGAATGTCTGCTGGGGGGCATTGGAATCCTTATAGAAAAGAACATGGTTTTTGTAAAAAAGGAAATTGTAATAATGTTCATGCAGGAGATATGGGCAATCTAGAGGCAAATACTGATGGACATGTAAATTTCACATTTACAACAGCTGATTGGTGTATCAATTGCCAGGATTCTAATAAAAACATTAATTATAAAGCACTGATTATTCATGAGAAAAATGACGATCTGTCTTCTCAGCCTACTGGAAACTCTGGCAAACGAATAGGATGTGTAGTTTTAAATTTTAACTAATAGTAAACTAAGAAAACAACTTTTTAAGTAGTCTATATTTTTTTAAATCATTTATAATATAAAAAATAAATACCTTATTCTTGGGAAATTAAATAAAAAAACTTATTTTTGCATATAACTAAACATAAAAACTTATATTATGCCACACCCGAAGAGAAGACATTCACAACAAAGAAGTGCTAAAAGAAGGACTCACTATAAATTAGATGGATTAACATTAAGTGTAGATAAAACTACAAAAGAAACTCATGTTCGTCATTGTGCTCATGTTAGTGAAGGAAAAGTATACTATAAGGGAAATCTTATATCTGATAAAGAATTATTATAATTCTTTTATATTGTGTTTATTTTACGTATAGAATTTCTATATTATTCAAAAAAGAATCTTTACTATGAAGATAGGTTTAGATGTGATGGGCGGTGATTTCGCTCCTGAAAAATCAATATATGGAGTTGTAATTACATTACAAAAAAATGTTTTATTACCTGAAAATATTTGTTTAATAGGAGATAAAGCTCAAATATTACCATTATTAAAAAAATATAAAATAGAGGATTTACCTTTTACTATACAACATGCATCTCAAAATATTGATATGTGTGATATCCCTACATCTATAGTGAAAGATAAACAGGATTCTAGTATTGCCATAGGCTATAAAATGTTGGCAAATGAAGAAATTGATGGTTTTATTAGCGCGGGCAATTCTGGTGCTATATTGGCAGGGGCTCAAGTTATATTAAAACCCATAGAAGGATTAGCACGTCTTTGTATAGGAACTTTGTTACCTCGATCAAATGGAAAACATGGGTTTTTACTAGATGTAGGAGCTAATTCTGATTGTAAGCCCGAGTATTTGGATCAGTTTGCTATTTTAGGATCTATTTATATGAAATTGGTATATGGACGACCTGATCCTACTGTAGGGTTGCTCAACATCGGAGAGGAAGAATCTAAAGGGAATGCCTTAGCTCAAGCTACTTTCCAGCTATTGAAAGTAAATAAATATATTAACTTTGTAGGAAATATGGAGGGTAGAGATTTGTTGAAAATAGAAGGGCATACATCTGATGTTGTAGTGTGTGAGGGTTTTAGTGGTAATGTTATATTAAAGCTTATAGAATCTATCTACAACATTTCAAAAATGCTACAGATAGAACATCCTTATTTTAAACAATTTGATTTTGAAAGTTATGGAGGTACTCCGATATTAGGCTTATCTAAACCCGTGTTGTTAGGTCATGGAATTTCTGAAGAAGAGGCGTTTAAAAGTATGTTTATTGCCACAAAATCAATGATAGAAAATAAAGTATGTGAAGAAATAAAGCAGGTATTTCAAAAAATTAAATAATTAGATTACCTTTACACAATTGAAAGGAAGATATTTATGGACGCAAATTTTTCATTAAAGATTAAGGAAATAATTGCATATAGTAGGGAAGAGGCTAGTCGCTTAGGGAATGATTTTATGGGAGTAGAGCATTTGTTTTTAGGTATTTTGAGAGATAATTCCAATATAGTTATGGCTATATTAGATACCATGAATATTGATAAGCAAGAGCTTAAACTACAGGTAGAATCTTTTCTGCCTCCTTTATCTGTTAATAATGTAAATTCTAATTATAGTATTCCGCTTACACGGCAGGCTGAAAAAGTATTGAGATTAGCATTGTTAGAATCTAAGCAATTTCAAAATGATGAAGTGGAACCTATACATTTAATGTTATCTATATTGAAAAATAAGGATAATGGAGTAACTCAAATTTTAGAGCAATTAAAGATTACTTATAAAATATTTTTGGAAAAATCAGGATTAACCAGCAAGGTAGAAAATGGTAATGAAGATACTGTTTCTGCATATTCTCAAGCTACTGACATTAATTTCCAAAGTAATAATAATCCTCATGTTAATTCGAATACTCCTGTATTAAATAATTTTGGGAAAGATATTTCTCTTATGGCGGAAAACCAACAACTTGATCCTATTGTCGGCAGAGAGAAAGAAATAGAAAGAGTAAGTCAAATTCTTTCTAGAAGAAAGAAGAATAATCCAATATTAATAGGAGAGCCTGGAGTTGGAAAAACTGCTATTGTGGAGGGGTTAGCGATACAAATCTATGAAAAAAAGCTAAGTCGGATATTACAAAATAAGCGTATTATTTCATTAGATTTAGCGTCTTTGGTGGCAGGTACAAAATATCGTGGTCAGTTTGAAGAGCGTATTAAAGCGGTATTGAATGAGTTAGAAAAAAATAAAAATATTATACTATTTATTGATGAAATACATACTATTATAGGAGCTGGAGGAGCTACAGGATCACTTGATGCTGCTAATATCTTAAAACCATCTTTAGCTCGTGGAGAAATACAATGCATAGGAGCTACTACATTAGAAGAGTATAAAAAATATATAGAAACAGATGGTGCGTTAGATAGGAGATTTCAACGAGTATTAGTAGAAGAACCTTCTATAGATGAAAGTATCCAAATACTCCAAAATATTAAATTAAAATATGAAGATTTTCATTTAGTAACTTATACGGATGTGGCTATACAAGCTTGCGTAAAGCTAAGTGATAGATATATGAAAGATAGACTTCTTCCGGATAAGGCTATAGATTTAATGGATGAGGTAGGAGCTCGTTCTCATCTGCAAAATATTTATCTTCCACAAGAAATAATCCAGTTGGAAAATGATATTCTGGCAGTAAAAAAAGAACAAGAGCAATATGTTTCTAAGCAAATGTTTGAAGAGGCGATTAAGCTTAGAGACAAAAAAGATAATATGGAGAAAGCTCTCTGTCATGTGAAAGAGGAATGGCAAAAAGAAAATCAACAAAAAAAGGTATTAATAAAAGAGGAGGATATTGCTCAAATAGTACACCAAATTACGAATATATCTATTGGTAAGATGCTTGAGGAGGAGACTGAATACTTGCGTAATATAGAGTCTATTCTTAAAGAAAACCTTATTGGACAAGAAGAGGCGGTTTCTAAGATTAGTAAATCTATACAACGTAATCGTTTAGGATTGAATAGTAATAAGCGTCCCATTGGAGCATTTATATTTTTAGGTTCTACAGGTGTAGGAAAAACCCAGTTGGCAAAGCTTTTAGCAAAATATTTATTTAATGATGAGGGTGCGATGGTACGTATAGATATGAGTGAGTATATGGAAAAGCATGCGGTTAGTAGACTTATAGGATCGCCTCCTGGATATGTAGGTTATGAAGAAGGGGGACAATTAACTGAGAAAATTCGACGTAAGCCTTATTCCCTCATCTTATTAGATGAGATAGAAAAAGCTCACTCAGATATTTTTAATATATTATTACAAGTCTTGGACGAAGGACAACTTACGGATGGTTTAGGCAGGAAAGTAGATTTTAAAAATACGCTTATTATTATGACCTCCAATATAGGAACAAAACAAATTAGTGAGTTTGGTAATGGTGTAGGATTTACTACAAAAACAAAAGAAAGAAATAGTGATGAATTTAAAAAAGCAGTTATAGAAAAATCCTTAAAGCGTACTTTTACCCCTGAGTTTCTTAATCGATTAGATGATGTTATCTTTTTTAATTCACTCTCTAAAGGACATATTGTAAAGATTATTGATTTATTATTGGAAACCACAATAGAACGTATTAAAAAGTTAGGATATGAATTACAAGTATCCGAAGAGGCGAAGCAATTTATTGCCGATAAAGGTTATGATGAAAGTATGGGAGCAAGACCTTTGCAACGTACTATTCAATATTACATTGATAATAATGTAGCTGAAGCTATTTTATATAATAATATTCGTGAAGGGGATTGCTTGTTAGCAGATGTGAATGAAGAAAAAAGTGATATTAAAATTCAGGTAATAGAGAAATCTTCTAAATCAGTTAAAAAAAATGTTAAGATAAAAAAATGTTAAGATAAAAAATTAATTTTATTATGAATAAAAAATTATTATTAATGCTTGGTGTAGCTACAGGACTATGTTTATTAATTTCTTGCGGTAGTAGCAATGACACTACTATGCTTACCCATGAACAAGCTGATTCCTTACAAAAAGTAGCACAAGCAATTTTTCAACCTATTCCAAAAGTTATAGAAAATCCTGCAAACCCAATTACACTAGAAAAAGTGTATCTTGGAAAAGTGCTGTATTATGATACTAAATTGTCAAAATCTGACAAAGATGTATCTTGTAATAGTTGTCATAATTTATCTAATTATGGTACTGATGGTTTACAGTTTTCTAAGAATGATTTTGGTGGTCCTGATACTCCAAGAAATTGTCAAACTTCTGTGGCTGCCGCATTAGCTCATGTACAGTTTTGGGATGGTAGAGCAAAAGATGTGGAAGAACAAGCTGGTGGTCCTATTTTAAATCATGTAGAAATGGATATGCCTAATGAAAAATATGTAGAAGATAGGCTTAGAAAAGTAGATTATTACCAAACACTTTTTGCAAAAGCATTTCCTAATGAGAAACAACCTATTAATTATAATAATATAAAAAAAGCAATAGGTGCTTTTGAGCGTACTTTGATGCCAGAAACTAGATTCGATGAATACTTAAAAGGTAACCAATCAGCTCTTACAGATGCTGAACAACAAGGATTACGTTTGTTTATAGCCGAAAATTGTATTATGTGTCATAAAGGAGTAAGCTTAGCTGGGGATAGCAATATGATATATCAAAAATTTGGTATGGTAATACCTGAATATTGGACATACACCAAAAGTAAAAATATAGATAAAGGAAGATTTTTACAAACAAATAGACAAGAAGATATATATTTTTTTAAAATTCCGGGGTTACGTAATGTTGAAAAAACAGCTCCCTATTTTCATGACGGTAGTGTAGATTCTTTGGATGAAGCTGTAAAGATTATGGGCAAAGTACAGCTTAATAAGGATTTAACTCCTGAACAAATAAAGAGTATTGTACTTTTTCTTAATACACTTACTGCTGATTTACCTGATAGTGTAAAAATACCCCCTAAGGAAGTTGCTAAAAAATAACTCAATACATGAATTAATTATCAACAGTACTTTTATAAAGGAGTACTGTTTTATGTTTATACGTAGAAAAGTTTATTATGTGGAGAAATTAAAGTAATATAATTAATACTGTCATTTTGTCACTTTTAGGAACTAAATTAATCTTAAAACAGGTCGTTTTGTCATGAAAAATAGGTTTGGTAATAAATATGTTCTTATTCTTTTAGTATATTTAAAAAATTAAAATTAAAACATTATGAGTAAAGTAAATGTAACACCGTTGCACGACCGAGTAATAGTGCAAGCTGCAGAAGCTGAGCAAAAAACAGCAGGAGGGATTATTATTCCTGATACTGCAAAAGAAAAACCACAACGTGGTAAAATTATAGCTGTAGGTACTGGAAAAAAAGAGGAACCTATGACCGTAAAAGTAGGGGATGCAGTGCTTTATGGTAAGTATGCAGGTACTGAAATTACTATTGACGGTAAAGATTATTTAATTATGAGAGAAAGCGATATTTTCGCTATTATTTAATCCTTTTATTTTAAAAACAATTAAAAACAATTAAAAACAATTAAAAAATTATGGCAGCAAAACAAATCTTGTTTGAAGTAGAAGCAAGAAACAAAATGAAAAAAGGCGTGGATATATTAGCCAACGCTGTAAAAGTTACCTTAGGTCCTAAAGGTAGAAATGTAGTAATCGAAAAGAAATTTGGAGCTCCTGCAATTACTAAAGACGGTGTTTCTGTAGCAAAAGAAATAGAGGTGGAAGATCCTATAGAAAATATGGGTGCTCAGATGGTAAAAGAAGTAGCTTCTAAAACTGCTGATATAGCTGGTGATGGGACTACTACAGCTACTGTTTTAGCTCAATCTATCATTACTGAAGGTTTGAAAAATGTAGCCGCAGGTGCTAATCCTATGGATATAAAACGTGGTATAGATAAGGCTGTAGCCGATATAGTAGCTAATTTAAAATCTCAGTCTAAAAATGTAGGTTCTGATTCTAAAAAGATAGAGCAAGTAGCGAGTATTTCAGCGAATAATGATAGTGCTATTGGTAAATTAATAGCTGAGGCTATGGCAAAAGTGGGTAAAGATGGTGTAATTACAGTCGAAGAAGCTAAAGGTACTGAAACTCAGATAGAAATTGTAGAGGGTATGCAATTTGATAGAGGTTATATTTCAGCCTATTTTGTAACCAATACAGATAAAATGCAGGTAGAACTTGAAAATCCTTATATTTTGATTTGCGATAAAAAAATTAGTGCAATGAAAGATATATTGGGTATTCTTGAAAAAGTAGCTCAGCAGGGAGCTCCTTTCCTTATCATTAGTGAAGATTTAGAAGGAGAGGCATTGGCTACTTTAATAGTAAATAAGCTACGTGGTACTTTGAAAATGGCAGCTATCAAAGCTCCTGGTTTTGGCGACAGAAGAAAAGAAATGTTGCAAGATATTGCAGTACTTTCAGGAGGTATTGTAGTAAGTGAAGAACAAGGCTACAAATTGGAGAATACAGAATTTGAATTTTTAGGTAAATGTGAACGAGTAGTAATAGATAAAGATAATACTACTATTGTTGGTGGTAAAGGTAAAAAAACAGAAATTTCAGCTCGTATTACTCAAATCAAATCTCAAATAGAAGCAAGTACTTCTGATTATGATAAAGAGAAATTACAAGAACGTCTTGCAAAATTGAGTGGTGGGGTAGCTGTTCTTAAGATAGGAGCTCCTACTGAGGTAGAGATGAAAGAAAAGAAAGATCGTGTTGATGATGCTCTTCATGCTACTCGTGCAGCAGTAGAAGAAGGAATTATTCCGGGTGGAGGTATAGCTTTCATTCGTGCTATAGAGGCTATTGCTAATGTAACAGGTAGTAATGAAGATGAAAAAACAGGTATTCAAATTATAAAACGTGCTTTGGAAGAACCTCTTCGTCAAATTACTGCTAATGCAGGTATAGAAGGTAGTATTGTTGTACAAAAAGTAAAAGATGGTAAAGATGATTTTGGATTTAATGCACGTACTGAACAATATGAAAATATGCATGCTGCAGGTATTATAGATCCTACAAAAGTAGCTCGTGTAGCTCTTGAAAATGCAGCTTCTATTGCAGGTATGCTGCTTACTACTGAATGTGTAGTAGTAGAAAAACCAAAAGAAGAATCTGCTCCAGCAATGCCTCCTATGCCAGGCGGCGGTATGGGAATGGGTTATTAAAATTAATCTTTCTTATATAGTGTTAACGATGAACTTGAAAAAGTTCATCGTTTTTTATTTTTAAATTAGAACTTATAAGCATGCTTACTTTATATCTTATTCTCTTGTATTTCTAATCCCTGGTCTTTTCCTATTTTTAGCATAAATTGAAAAGCACTTTCATAAGTATTTGGTATAATATTGTCTAATATAGCTTCTCGTATTGCATCTTTTATAATACCTACTTTAGGAGAAGGAGAAATATTGAAAGTGGTCATAATAATTTTTCCGTCTATAGGAGGTTGCCAGTTTCTAATTTTATCTTTTTCTTCTACTTCTGCTAAGCGTTGCTTCACGTATTGAAAATTACTAAGATACTTTTGTACTTTATATGGATTCTTTGAAGTGATATCTGATTCACAAAGTATCATCAAATCTTCTAAATCATTGCCTGCATCAAATAATAAACGTCGCATGGCGGAGTCTGTTACTTCTTCTTTGGTGAGGCTTATAGGGCGAAGATGCAGTTCAACTAGTTTTTTGACATAGAGCATTTTTTCATTTTGTGGAAACTTTAATCGTTTAAAAATTTTCATAACCATTTTTCCTCCTACAGCATCATGCCCGTGAAAAGTCCATCCTTGCCCAGGTTCAAACTTTTTAGTAATAGGTTTGGCTATATCATGTAAAAATCCTACCCATCGTAACCAAAGGTTATTACTTCTTTTTGATATATTATCTACGACCTGAAGTGTATGATAAAAATTGTCTTTATGTCCTTTTCCTTCTCTTTGTTCGACACCTTCTAAGTGGATAATTTCTGGCAAGAAATATTGAAATAAAGAACTTATAAATAATAGTTCTAAGCCTATTGAAGGAGTATTAGACGATAAAATTTTATGCATTTCTTCATTAATTCTTTCGCAAGCAATAATCTGTAATCTCGATGCTTGGTTACAAATGCCTTGCCATGTAGTTTCTTCAATATGAAAATGGAGTTGTGTTGCAAATCTAATAGCTCTTAGCATACGTAAAGGATCATCACTAAAAGTAGTATTAGGGCTTAGAGGAGTACGTATAATTTTTTTTTGTAAATCATCAATCCCATTAAATGGATCAATAATTTTTCCGAAATCATCTTTGTTTAAACTTATTGCTAATGAGTTGATGGTAAAATCTCTACGGCTTAAATCTTCTTGTAAAGTAGCTGGTTCTACTATAGGATTCCGAGAATCTTTGGTATAACTTTCTTTACGTGCTGTTACCAACTCTATTTCTATATTTTTAGTTTTTAGCTGAGCTGTACCAAAGGTTTTAAAAATATGAACTTCAGGAATATTGGGCATTAAGAAGGCTAATTCGTGGGCTACTAATTCTATTTCTTTTCCTACACAAACAATATCAATATCTTTACTTTCTCGCCTTAAAAATTTATCTCTTACAAATCCTCCAACAACATATACTTGACAATCTAATTTCTTCCCAACTATTTGTATTTTTTCAAATAATGACAGCTCACTTTTTTTACAATACGATAACATATTTTTTATTTTATCACTTTAAATAATTACTAAAGGAAGTAGTACAAAATACTTAGTTTGAAGAAAAGCAAGAGCCGATAACAGGACTTGAACCTGTGACCTGTTCATTACGAAGGAACTGCTCTACCAACTGAGCTATATCGGCTTAAATGAGGGTGTACAAAAATAAAAAGTTTAAATGAGAAAAAAATAAACTCTATAAATCTTAATTAAGATTTATAGAGTTTACCTGTAGAAGGAATTTAAAATTTTTACAGTAATGAGGAGTTAAGAGCAACGTACACCTTTAGTTATACTCATTATTGATATATATTTTTTCCTTAGAACACTTTTCAGTTGTTTTATTTTTTACAATCTGTTTTTTTTGCTGTTTTCTTACAACATTCTTTTTGTGGTTTAGCCTTACAACATTCTTTTTGTGGTTTAGCCTTACAACATTCTTTTTTTTCTTTGGAACATTGTGCTGGTTGTTCTTGTTGTGCAAATGTAGTACCTAAAAATACTACTGTTGCTGCTAGAAATAAAATTTTCTTCATAATACTTTTATTTTTGTTTTAAATTAATACTACAAATATACGAAATAAATTGTATTTCTAAAAATATAAAAAAATATATGGAGAAATAAGAAGTAATTTTGAAACTTCTACCATATGCTATTTATTATGATTATTACGGAAACATTTATTAAAGGGTTGTTTATTATACAGCCTCGTTTATTGGAAGATCAGAGAGGTTATTTTTTTGAAAGCTACAATCAAAAAGCTTTAAAGAATTTTGGAATTGATACTATTTTTGTACAGGACAACCAAGCGTATTCTAAAAATAAGAATATTGTTAGAGGGTTACATTTTCAAAAACCTCCTTTTGCTCAAACAAAGTTGGTTCGTTGTTTACAAGGAGGAATTTTAGATGTGGCAGTAGATATACGTAAAAATTCGCCTACTTATGGGAAATATTTTTCTATTATCTTAAGTGAAGAAAATAAAAAGCAATTATATATGCCTCATGGATTTGCACATGGATACAGCGTAATTACAGAAACCACCGAAGTTTTATATAAGTGTGATAATTTTTATAACCCTGAGGTTGAGGGGGGTATACGTTTTGATGATAAATCTATCAATATAGATTGGCATATTCCTATTGAAGACCTTATAGCGGCAAAGAGAGATAAAAATTTTCCGTTCTTTAAAGATTTACAATCTCCTTTTTGAATATCAATTATAAAGTATAATAGGGAGGCTTAATATTTAGAATTACAGAATTATAGACGAGCTTAGCTTAGGTAGGATTTTGATTTTTATATGGAGAATTAATTTATATTTGCATAAATTTTTCTCTATATGCTAAAAAATTTCTTATATAGCAAAAAATCTACATCACAAGATGATGCGTCCCCTCCTATAAGTGCAATTTTTGAAGAAAATGTATTTACTTTAAAGAAGGCGGAGAATATTTTACCTAAAGTGGTTTATCAGAAATGGGCATGTTCTATAACACAAGGTACAAAGATAGATAGAAAATCAGCACAATATATAGCAGATGCATTGAGAGAATGGGCAATGTCAAAAGGTGTAACGCATTATACGCATTGGTTTCAACCACTTACAGGGACTACAGCAGAAAAACATCAAACATTTTTTACCATCAAGCGTAATGGGCGGTATATAGAAGAGCTTAATGCCCACAGCATGATACAACAAGAGCCGGATGCATCTTCTTTTCCTTCAGGAGGGTTAAGAGCTACTTTTGAAGCTCGTGGATATTCGGCTTGGGATCCTTCCTCTCCTTCTTTTATTATGGAGACAGGGGAAGGGAAAACACTTTGTATCCCCACTGTTTTTATTGCTTATACAGGAGAAGCCTTAGACTATAAATCACCGTTATTGAAAACTATTTCTGAAATGAATAAGGTGGCTGTTGAAGTATGTCGTTTGCTTGATGAGGATGTACAGCATGTAAAGATTACTTTAGGGTGGGAGCAAGAATATTTTATTATAGATGAAAAACATTTTAAAGAACGACCAGATTTGTTACTTACTAATAGAACTTTGGTAGGTAGTATTTGTGCAAAAGGGCAAAATATGGAGGATCATTATTTTGGAAGTATACCCGAAAAGGTATATGATTTTATGAGAGATCTTGAAACAGAATCTTATAAATTAGGGATTCCTCTGTCTGCAAGGCATAATGAAGTAGCTCCATCTCAATATGAATTTGCTCCTATTTTTGAGGAGGTTAATATTGCTGTAGATCACAATTGTTTATTTATGGATTTAATGGAACGTATAGCACAAAGACATGGTTTACGTGTGTTGTTGCATGAAAAACCTTTTGCAGGACTTAATGGAAGTGGCAAGCATAATAATTGGAGTTTGGCAACGGATACAGGACTTAATTTACTTTCTCCAGGAAAAACTCCTAAGAAAAATCTTTTATTTCTTACATTTTTTATTAATGTAATAAAATCTGTGTATGATTATGCAGAAGTATTAAGAGCCTCTATTGCTTCTGCGGGGAATGATCATAGGTTGGGAGCAAATGAAGCACCTCCAGCTATTATGTCAGTGTTTATAGGTAGTCATTTAACCAATATTTTACAAGAAATAGAACATTGTGCTGAGGAAATTAAAAATGATTCTGACGATCATGCTCTTACTTTGGATATACACAAAATAATACCTGATTTATTGCTTGATAATACGGATAGAAATAGAACATCTCCTTTTGCCTTTACAGGAAATAAATTTGAATTTAGGGCAGTAGGTTCTAGTGCTAATTGCTCTTCTACGCTGACATGCTTAAATAGTATGGTGATTACTACGTTGAAGAATTTTTTGAAAGAAGTTGAAATAGAGAGGGGTAAAGGCATTGGTAAAGAAAAAGCTATTTGGAAAATATTAAAATATTATATAGAAACAAGTAAAAATATTCTTTTCGAGGGAGATGGTTATACCGATGAGTGGAAACAAGAGGCTCAAGAAAGAGGATTAAAAAATGTATCTACTACGCCACTTGCTTTAGATGCATTAATATCGGAAAAAGCGAAAAAAATTTATGTAGATAATGGTATTCTTTCTCCTGCAGAACTTCATGCTCATCATGCAATAGAATTAGAAAAATACTTTAAAAAAGTGAGTATTGAAGTGAAAGTGTTGAAAGAATTATGTTATAAATATGTACTTCCTAGTGCGTTTAGTTATCAACATAAAATAGCTCGGAATTTATTGGAATTAAAATCTTTAGGATATGAAATCAGTCAGTATATTAACCAATCAAAATTACTAACAAAAATTACTCAATCTATAGAAAATCTACAATTGTATGTAGAACAAATGGATAAGGAAATAGAGAAATTGAGAGATGAATCAAATCTTAGAGATAAAGCTATCCAATATGCAGATAAAGTTGTACCTTTTTTGAGTTCTATAAGAAAAGAAAGTGATGAATTAGAGAGCAAGATAGACTATAGTTTATGGCAATTACCTAAATATACGGATATGCTTTTTGTACATAAATAGTAGATTTTTAGAGTATAAGGATAAAACCAAATATGAATAATAGAAATCTTGATATACTCTTTAAGACGATGGAGAGGTATACCAAAAGAGATATATAACCTCAAAATTTAAATTTTAAGTAGAAAGTATTAATTTTTTTACATATTTAATATTTCTCAAATTAAAGGCTGCAGATAAGGGACATCTAAAAATAGTTCAAGTTTGTTAGAAAGGAAATCTATAATGTCAATACAAATTGGTTAAGGTAAAGTAAAATTTCTTTAAAATAACTCTATATTTCTTATAATAATTATATAGTATAAAAATGGATAATATGTATATTTAGAAACAAAAAATATAAAGAATAAAAAACTTAATTGTATAAATTTGTAAGTAATCTTATACAAAAATAAATATGAATATTAAATTAAGAAATATATGGCTAGCTTCATTATTTTTTGTAGTAGCTATTTCTTTTGCTCAAATTACGATAGTTAAAGAGGGAAAACCCATTTCTTGCATTTTAGTGAACTCCCAAAGTAGGATAGATAGTCAGGCTGCAATTGTGTTACAGGATTTTATACAGAAGATAAGTGGTGCGGTATTGCCAATAATAAGAAATAATATTTTCAAAAAAGGTGATATTGTCATTGGAGAAGGCAACATAGACGGACTTACTGAAGATGGATTCCGCATAGCAAATTCCAATGGAATTTTATATATTAGTAGTGGTGGAGACAAAGGTACTATTTATGGCGTAGTTACTTTATTGGAGGATTATTTAGGGGTATCATATTATACTGCTCATACTTATACGTTGCCCAAGCAAGCAACAATTACTATACCAAAGTTGAATAGAGTAGAAAACCCAGCATTTAAATATCGACAGACTCAATGTTATGCTATGAAAGAAGATCCTCTTTATAAATTATGGTTTCGTATTGAAGAACCTATAGAGGTTTTTGCTGGGGGTCTTTGGGTGCATACTTTTGATCAAATATTACCCTCTGATGTATACGGAATTTCTCATCCAGAGTATTATTCTTTTGTTAATGGTGAGCGTAGACCTGGAAAGGCTAGTCAGTGGTGTTTAACGAATCCTGAAGTGTTGAAAGTAGTAGTAGAGAAAATAGATTCTATTTTTAAGGGTAACCCCGAGATGAATATTATTTCTATAAGTCAGAATGATGGTAATTTTACTAATTGTACTTGTCCTACCTGTAAGGAATTAGATGAAAAAGAGGGTGGACCTTCAGGAAGTTTAATTCATTTTTTAAATAAATTAGCAACTCGTTTTCCCAATAAAACATTCTCCACATTAGCATATTTATACACCATGCATCCCCCCAAGTATGTAAAGCCATTGCCTAATGTAAATATTATGTTGTGTGATATTGATTGTAAGCGAGAGGTCCCTTTAACAGATAATTCTACGGGACAAGATTTTCTAAAAGCTATGAAAGGATGATCTTCTATTAGTAATAATATTTTTGTGTGGGATTATGGTATTAATTTTGATAATATGGTAGCTCCATTTCCAAATTTTCCCATCTTGCAAAAAAATATACAGCTTTTTAAAGAACATAATGCAACAATGCATTTTTCACAAATTGGAGGTACTAAAGGAGGTGATTTTTCTGAAATGCGGGCTTATATCGTCAGCAAATTGATGTGGAATCCTTATTTAAATACGGATTCTTTAATGCGTGTTTTTATGAATGGTTATTATGGAGCTGCAGCCCCATATATTTATGAGTATGAGAAGCTCTTAGAAGGTGCTTTATTAGCAAGCAAAATAGATTTATGGATTTATGATTCTCCTATTTCTCATAAAGGGGGGATGTTGAATACTAATTGTCGTAAGCGTTATAATGAATTGTTTGATAGGGCAGAGCAGTCTATTGCTCAAGATCCCTTATTGTTGTATCGTGTACAAATGGCTCGCTTACCGTTGCAGTATGCTGAATTAGAAATTGCTCGCACTGAAACAGGACATAATACTGAGGAGATTAAAACTAAATTAGATTTATTCCATCAACGTACGACAAAGTTTTCTATACCTACTTTAAATGAGCGCAATAATAATCCAAGTGATTATTGTAAACTTTATGCTGAGCGATATTTGCCAGGACGTGCTAAAAACTTAGCCAAAGGAGCTAAAGTAATATGGATTACGCCACCTTCAACAAAATATCAACAATTAGGAGAATATGCCTTAATAGATGAATTTTTTGGGGGGACATCTTTTGTTGAAAGTTGGGTAGGATGGCAAGGCATAGATGCTACATTTATTTTAGACTTAGGTAAAGAAAAGGAATTTGCTTCTATAGAAAGTGATTTTTTACATCAATTAGGGCAGTGGATATTACTTCCTAAAAAGGTAAAGTATTCTATTTCTTCTGATAATAAAAAGTATCAATTTTTTGGTGAAAAAATACAAAAGGAGGATAGAGATATTCAAGTAAAATTTGTAACAATGACATCGAAGAAATCTAAACCTGTATTAGCACGTTATATAAAGGTGGAAATTGAAGGAGTAAAAACTTGCCCATCATGGCATTATGGAGTAGGATATCCAGCTTGGTTTTTTTTGGATGAAATAACAGTAAGATAAGCAGGAATATAGCAAGGTTTATTGTTCGTAAGCTCCCCTTAAAGAATTTAGTACTCTTTGGGTAATATCAATTGCTGGATCAAAGTAAATAACAGATTCTCCATTCATTTTGTCGAGTACTAAAGAAAGATTATCTTGTTGTGCTATATCAGTGATTACGCTATAAATTTGTTGCATAATTTGATCCATTGTATTTTTTCTTTTTGTACTGACAATACCGGTACTTGCAAAATATTGTCTTTGTAAGGTAGTTATTTGCATTTCTTTAGAAAGAAGGTCTTCTTCTCGTTTTTTTATCAGATCAGAGGTAAGTAAAAACCTTTCTGCATTGAGATTATTTTTAGCTATTTCTACTTCAGAACGAAGGCTATCTATTTCCATGCTCCAATTTTGTGAAAGAGAGGCAAGGTCATCTTGCATACTTTTAAATTCAGGTATTTGATTGATAATTTTTTGTATATCTATCACAGCAATTTTTGGGGCAACCCCAAGAGCATTAGGATTTTGATTTGTTTCCTGAGCCCATACTGTATATCCTAATAATAATAAATAAGTAATAAAAATATATTTTTTCATATAGAACTATGTTTATTCAGGTTCAAAACCAAGTATGAAGCTAAATCTAAAAGCACTACCCAAACTTAGAGAAGAAAGCCTATCTATACCTAGTGTGTAATCAAATCCTATTAATCCTAAGGCGGGCAACATAAATCTTACACCAACACCAACATCTTTACGTAGTTGAAAAGGATTCCACTCTTGTAAAGAATACCATCCATTTGCCATTTCATAAAAAATTTGTCCATAAATGGTAGAGCTAGTTGAAAGTACAAAGGGTATCCTCAGCTCTGCAGAATATTTATTAAATAGAGTAAAGTATAGGGAACGAGTATCATTTTCTGGATTAATATATGGATCTGAGGTACGATACACAGGATATCCTCTTTGAGAAACAATATCATATCCTAAAATACCACCATAAGCACCCATTAAACCGGCATCTCCCAGTTGAAATCGTTCAAAGGCAGAGTAGGGCAAATTAGTAGAATATCTACCTAAAAAACCAAATTTTACGGCTAATCGTAATACTACTTGCATATTTTTATCCTCCCCATAGGTTGGTGTTATAGGGAGATACCAATCGGCATTAAGACGCCATTTATGAAATTCTATCCATTTATTATAATTGATGTTCTTGTTAAATAACGAATATGGAGGTGTAAATTTAGCTGTTAAATTGAAGGAGGATCCAGATCTAGGAAATACAGGTTGATCTATAGAAGATCTTCTTAGTCCTAATTGTAAATTGATAGAATTGGCAATGCCATTACTAAACTCTGCCGTGATAGGGTAGTTTTTAAGATTGTAGTAAGTATAATTGAGCCCATAGTCTACAATAAAATAATCATCTGGCCAAGAGAGTGGGTTACTCATAATAGCCGATACATTAACAGCAGTCAAGAAAGAAGAGTCCGCATTAAAGAGGCTAGGTACTGTAGATAAAAATCCACTTGCACCATAAGTATTATGAGTAAATGATGCGGCTATAGTGAAGGAGTTACGTTTTCTATTGCCTAACCAAAATTGAGTAAATGATCCTGAGAAGCTATAAAAGTATTTTCCATTAAGTTGTGCTCGTACGCTAAATCGTTGCCCATCTCCTGTAGGTAAGGGTTTCCAGGCTTTTTTATTAAATAAATTTTGTACAGAAAAATTGTTAAAAGTAACCCCTATCGTACCTGTAAGCCCATAGAATCCTCCCCATCCTAAAGAAAGCTCTAATTGGTCTGATGATTTTTCTTCTAAGGATAAATTAATATCTACGGTGCCGTCATTCAAGTTAGGTATAGGTACAGGATTTATTTTATCTTGATTAAAATATCCTAAATTGGCAATATCTCTAATAGAACGAATAAGCTCTGTTTTGCTGAATTTATCACCAGGAAGTATTCTTATTTCTCTCCTTATAATATGCTCCTTTGTGCGGTCATTGCCAATAATATTAATATTCTTAATAGTAGCAATAGTACCCTCTTGTATACGTATTTCATAATCAATCGTGTCGTTATAAATACGGGTTTCTACAGGGTTTACCTGAAAAAATAAATATCCATTATCCATATATAAAGTAGAGATATCATAGCTACTACCATCAGGGGAAGCTTGTTTTCCTAACTTTTTATTGAGCAATTCTAAGTTATAAGGATCACCTTTCTTTATACCTAAAATACTTTGTAATAAAGAATCTTTATATATGGTGTTTCCTTTAAATACAATGTTCCCAAAATAATATTTGTTGCCTTCATTAACTTGTATTTCAATATTCATTAATCTATTATTGATAAGATATTGGGTATCTTTAATAATCTGAGCATCTCTATATCCTAGATTGTTGTAGTAAGAAATGATTTTATCTAAATCATCTGTATATTTATTTTCAATAAATTTAGAACTGTAAAATAAGTTTATTAAACGAGCATAACGGCTAGCGGCTAAATAGGTTTTTGTAGGTGAAAAAAAAGCAAAATTTTTAATAAATTCTTTAAATGTAATGCGTACGGGTTTACCATATACAAAAGAATCTTTAGGAGGGAATAAAGTAAGTCGTACATATTCCCTAGTATCTTTCATTTTTCCTTTCAACTGATAGTCGGGAACCTGATTATTACCATAAAATACAATATCGTTTATATGTACTTTTACCCCTTTATTAATGGAAATAATTACTTTTTCTGCAGTTTGCTGTTTATTAAGAATTTCTTGAATAGTAACTTTTGTTTCGTAAAATCCTTTATCTACAAAAAATTTAATAATTTCATCTTCTGCATGCTTAAGCATACTTTCAGTTACCACCCTTCCTTTCTTTAATTGAAATTTTTCTGATAAACTTTCTCTTTCTCCTTTTCTTACTCCTTTTATTTGATATTCTGACAATACAGGTCTTTCTTCTATAGAAATAATTACCCATATAGAATCATTTTCTACTTTGGTAATAGAGAGTTCTATATCAGAAAACATATTTTGTTTCCATAGGCTGTTAATGGCTTTAGAAATTCGATCACTAGGGAGCATAATTTTAGCTCCTTTTTGAAAACCCGCTATAGAAGCGATAAAGTTATCTTCCATAGAATGATTGCCTATAATTTGTATATCTGCTACAATATAGCTTTGAGGGGGATAAGAAAAAGAAATATTTTTTTTATCAATAGTATTTTTCGGAGATATAGAATCTTTGTTTAAGATGGCGATGCTCTCGGAAGAATCTATAGTATTGGAATTATTTTTGGAAATAGCTATGGTAGTAGTATCTTGAGCATACAGAGGGGTAATTATTCCTATAATACTCAAAAAGTAAATGGCGAAGCGTAATAAGTGATAAGTTAAAATAGTATTTTTTAACAGCATGGGTTGTATTATATTACTTCTAATAAAAGGCACTAAAATATAGAATTTATTTTAATTAAGTATTAGACTTTTTAATTTGTTCGCTAATTTTTCCAAAACGACGTTCTCTATTTTGATATTCTATAATAGCTTCATATAAATGTTGCTCATTAAAATCAGGCCATAAAACTGGAGTAAAAAATAATTCAGAATAAGCAATTTGATACAATAGAAAATTACTTATACGATATTCTCCACCCGTACGAATGAGTAGTTCTGGATCCGGGAAACTATGTGTAAATAAATAATTCTTAATAGTTTGCTCATTAATTTTTTCTATGCTTAAATATCCTTGTGTAATATCTTGAATAATTTTTTTTGTGGCGTAAGCAAGCTCACTTCTTCCACTATAGTTTAATGCCATAATAAGTTGTAATCCATTATTGGAGGATGTCTTTTCTATGGCATTTTTTAATTTTCTTTGTAATGTATTAGGTAATGTATCTATAAAACCAATAATATGTAAACGCACATTATTTTCTTGCAATAGGGTAATTTTTTTTTCTAAGGTGTTGGCTAATAATGTCATCAATCCTGAGACTTCATTTTTGGGTCTTTTCCAATTTTCTGTACTAAAAGTATATAGTGTAAGGTATTTAATACCCAATTTTCCACAAGTTGTAGTAATACGATTAACAGAATCAACACCTTTTAGATGCCCTAATAGTCTATTTTTCTTTTGTTGCTTTGCCCACCTTCCATTCCCATCCATAATAATAGCAATATGTTGGGGTATTTTTTCTATATTTATAGTAGATATATCAAAAGCCTCTTTATTTTTTAGCATAATTACCGATGATCAAAAAAATATGTTATAGAGCTTTGATAATTTCTATAAATTGATCAGGTTGCAAAGATGCTCCTCCTATTAAACCACCATCTACATTAGGAGAAGAAAAGAGTTCTTTGGCATTGTTCGATTTTACACTACCTCCATACAATATAGAAATACCATCGGCTAATGATTGGCTAAATTCTGCTATAGCATTACGAATATGTTGATGCATAGCTTCAGCTTGCTCAGTAGAGGCGGTTTTTCCTGTACCTATAGCCCAAATAGGTTCATAAGCGATAATAAATTTTGTAAGTTCTTCGTGAGTAAATGAAGGGAATATATTTTTTATTTGTTGTGCTACAAATTCGTTATGTTTTCTGGATTCTCGTATAGCAAGAGATTCACCACAGCAGAATACAGGGGTAAGCCCATTTTCTAAGGCTAATTTTATTTTTTTAATTAATATATTATGAGTTTCTTGATAATATTCTCGTCTTTCACTGTGTCCTATAATAACGTATTTTATGGGCATAGAAGCCAACATCATAGCGGATACTTCTCCCGTATAGGCTCCTGATGCATGGTCGGCACAATTTTGAGCTCCTATAGCTATCTTGTTAAGATGAGTAAGTGCCAAATCCAAATAAGGAAAGGGTACGCATACAACAGCGTGTTTATTGTCTGGCAAAGTGGGGCAAACAAAATTTTTAGCATATTTCAAAACTTCACTTTTGGTAAGGTGCATTTTCCAGTTAGCTATAGCATATTTATTTCTCATAATAATTTATATTTTTATTATATGGCAAATTTACTGACTTATTTTTAAAATGGATAGTTTTATATTTAAGAATAGGATACTTGTCTTAGTCATTTTAATAATTGTTTTATATAGAGTTTTTCAAGTTTATATTTCATATTAACAAAAAATAATTTCTTCATTACAAAAATTAATATTGTACTTTTGTTTCGTTATTTACAAATGATTTACTTATTCTAAAATTTTAATCAACATATGGAAAAACGGGCGGAAAGTGTTTTTAGTACTCGTATAAGAGCAGGAAAAAAAAGAACTTATTTTTTTGATGTACGTACCACTAAGTCAAATGATTATTTTGTTACAATTACAGAAAGTCGACGAAAACTTGGGGACGATGGTTTTGAAAAAAATAAGATTTTTTTATACAAAGAAGATTTTAATAAATTTGTAAAATCTTTACAAGAGACGGTGAATCACGTTAAGCAAGAGTTATTACCAGATTTTGATTTTGATACATTTAATCACGATGAGAATGTTGAAGCATATAATCAACATTCGGAGAGAGTGCCAACATTTTCTACACAAGGAGAGAGTACTATTAATCCTGAGATTAATAATGCATCTTTACCAATAGAAGGGGAGGGTGAAAAGTGGTAAATTCTTGTAATTCTATTTTAATGGTTCATTTAAGAAGGCAATAAATGAAATTCAGGTGTAGTATTTTCTAGTTTTTAGCAAAATATATTTTTCAAGTTAAAGATGGGTAAGAAAAAAAACAAACAATTTTGGGTATCTTATATAGCGCCTGTTATAGGGGTTACTCTTGTTTTAGTTGTATTAGGTGCATTGGGGCAATTTTTAATATATGCTTTTCAATTAGGACAGCATTTTAAAGAAACTGTAGAGATTAATATTTATATTAAAGAGAATGTAGCAGATAGTGAAAAAAATAGGTTAATGAATAAGGTAAAAACAATATCATTGCTTAAAAGTTTTCAGTTTGTTACTAAAGAAGAAGCCTTAGCTATTTTTATGAGAGAAGAGGGAGCAGAGGATCCTGTGGCTTTATTGGGATATAATCCATTTCCAGAATCTATTAAAGTAACTTTAAAAAAAGATGCTTTGCAAGAAAATTATATTATTCAGATAAAGACATATTTTGAAAAAGATCCTATTGTTAAGGGAGTAGAATATTCTCAAAATCTCTTAAAATTATTGCTTATTAATTTAAAACGCATTAGCTTGCTACTCACTATTATAGCTATTATTTTTATTATTACTTCTATTCTTCTTATAGATAATACGATAAAGCTTAAAATGTATAGTGATAGATTTTTGATTAAAACCATGCAATTGGTAGGAGCAGAATTTCGCTTTATTTTAAAACCTTTTCTAAAAAAAGCTATATATTTAGGATTGTTATGTTCTTCTATGGCTGTAGTGTTTCTCTTTGCTGGCGGATTTTATCTACAAAAAATTAT
>JBOFDP010000043.1:0-6993 GCA_051647125.1 Chitinophagaceae bacterium
ATATCAATATATGCTAATTTGTTGGGGTTCATTTCTTGTTGATGGAGGGTTATTATCTCTTAGATAATAACCCTCCATCAACAGCAGGATGCAAAGTTGTTACTCTCCCTATGAGTATCTCTGGGAAGCCCATAAATTCATTAATTTCAAGGGTAGAAATACCCGCTGCTTCCAAAATTTCCTGAGTGCCTCCGGTAGAAATAATTTGATACTGGAAGGTATGCAATCTCTTAGCAAAATCTATAATACCTGTCTTATCGCTAACACTAATTAGTACCCTTTTCATAATTATAAAAAATATAAACCAGAAATATACTAGAAGATTAATAATACTAAAAAAGTCTATAAGAATTAAGTTATAACCCTTATTAAAGTATCTATTTTCTCAATAATTATATTTTATACAATATCTTACTTTCTTCATTTTAAACTTTTAATTATAAAAAATCACTATTTTTGTTGACATAAATTAAATATTTTATGACGAAATTATTCTTATTGGCTATCATAACCCTAATCTCTATGCATTATGCATTATCTCAAAAAGAAGTGCCTTCTAACATTGAAAAAGTAACCGTTTATCTGAATGGTGCACAAATTACGAGAGTGGCTAAAGTAGAGCTAAATGCAGGAAAAAATATTTTATTATTTAAAGGATTGCCTTCTGTATTAAATAAAAAAAATTTACAAGCTATGGCTACAGGAGGCGACGATGTACTTTTATTAGGCGTAACTACTACATTAAATTATATTAATAGGCAACAAAATTCTCCTGAAATAATAGCTCTAGAAAAAAAAAGAAATCAGTTAAAAGATACCACCCTAAGAAATCAAAAAATGATAGATGTACTTGTTGAAGAAAAATCTATGATATTAGATAACAAATCTATAAAAGGTAATAATAATGGTGTGGTACTTAATGACCTAAAACAAATAGCTGACTTTTTTAAAGACAGACTTACTAGTATAGAACTCAAAATTTTAAGTTACCAAAAGAAACAAAAAATGCTTAAAAACATATTACAAGATATAGATAAACAATTAAAATTATATACTACCCAACAACCTACCAATGAAGTAGAAGTGATATTGAATAGTAAGAAAAAAATAAATACTCAGATTACCTTACAATATATCGTTTCGGATGTAGCTTGGAGTCCTACTTATGACATACGTATTCATAATATTAGTGATCCTTTGCAACTTATATATAAAGCCCAAGTACAACAAAATACCGGAGAAGACTGGAATAATGTATTACTCACTTTTTCTACTGCTAATCCTACTATTAGCAATGTCCAACCTGCTCTTAATCCTGAATATGTAAATTTTAATTCTCCCCGCCCTCTTCTTGATCAAGCTAGTTATATGAAAGTGAACCAAGAAGTGTCTCACGAACGTTTGGCGAATTATCAAATAGCAAGCGTAAACCCAAATAATGAAAATGAAATTAATATGTCAATAAAAGTAGATATTCCTTATTCCATCCCCTCTAATAATAAAATTTATGATATAAGTATGATACAATATAAAATACCTACTACCTATAAATATAGCTGTATACCCAAACTTGCAGACTATGCTTACCTTATTGCCAATATTCCAAACTCCTCTGATTATCGATTACTTAAAGGAGAAGCCAACATATTTTTTAAAAATATGTTTTATGGAAATACGCATCTTAATAATTCTATTTCTGATACCATGCACCTTTCTGTGGGTAGAGATAACGAGATTATAATAGAGAGAAAAGAACTTAAGAATTTTAATGATAAAAAACTCATCGGTTCTACTCAATCACAACAAAAAGTATATGAAATAACCATTAGAAATAATAAAAAAATTGATATTAATATTACAGTAGAAGATCAATATCCTATTTCCCAAAAGGGAGATATTAAAGTGTTTGATTTACATATTCCCAATGCGACAGAAGACAATACCACAGGCAAAATAATTTGGAACTTACAACTTAAACCGAATACCACTCAAACTATTCAATGGGGCTATACTCTCAAATTTCCAAAAGATAAAACCATTATCATAAGGTAACTATTTACATATTATGGAAGTACAGATAGAAGCTTCATGGAAAATAGTCTTAGCAAAAGAATTTGAGAAACCTTATTTTAAAAAGATTGTTGCATTTCTAAAGCAAGAAAAACAAGCCGGAGAAATTATTTATCCAAAAGGGAGTAATATCTTCCATGCTTTTGAGAAATCCCCTTTTTCTAATGTTAAGGTAGTGATTTTGGGGCAAGATCCTTATCATGGCATCGGGCAAGCTCATGGACTTAGTTTCTCTGTTCCTCAGGGAATAGAGAGTCCTCCTTCATTAATCAATATATTTAAAGAATTAAAGGAGGATCTTCAAATACCAATACCCACACATGGCAACCTTGAAACATGGGCTTTGCAGGGTATCCTTTTGCTCAATGCTACACTCACCGTAAAAGCTCATCAAGCATCTAGCCATACACACATAGGTTGGCAAATATTTACCGACAAAGTAATACAAACACTTAGTGAAGAAAAAAAACATCTGGTATTTATATTATGGGGAAATTATGCTAAACAAAAAACATCTTTAATAGACCCCACAAAACATTTAATTCTCACAGCAGCTCATCCATCACCTTTATCGGCATATAATGGATTTTTTGGGTGTAAACATTTTTCTACAACTAACAAATACTTATCACAACACAATATATCGCCTATTGCTTGGGATATATAAAAACAATGGAACGTAGATAAACTATGTTCCATTTAAACCTTATATTACATACCCATCATCCCTCCACCTACTCCACCAGCACTATCCTCCATATCATTATTTTTTGAACTATTACCATGAGCCTTACCAAAACGATAGGAAAAAGATATACTCACATAAAAAGGATTAAATCTAAGACGAGAATATTGAGTAAAGCCATTGCCTTGTATAAATGTTTGAGCATACCTTGTTCCTATAATATCTGAAGCTTTAAGTGTAATAGACAAGGGTTTTAGATAATTATTTTTTACCTTATAAAAACTTTTCCTTATAGCTACATCTACTCCATAATAAGGATATATATATCCTTGTGAAGTATTGATTATATTAAACATAAAAAAACCTTGGGATTGTGCATTTCCTGGTGCGGAGAGTCTTCTTGAATAATAATCTCCTATCACTTGAAAACTCCATGCCTTAGGCAAACTAAAATCCATTGCCAATTTGGCGTAATAACTCCATTGATTGGTATGACTCCCTAAAACCTGATTTGTTAATATAAACTGTGGGTCTGTAACTATACGACTATAATATATATTCATAGAAGGTTGGATACTAAACCAAGAAAAAGGTTGTACATGAGGCGCTATTTCTATACCACTAATTATAGCATATTGTGCATTTGCATAACTGGTAATAAACACAGGCGTAGTAGCACCACTCAATAATGCAGAATATTGATAATTCACAATAAAATCTTTTGTATAATTAGCATAAAAAGAAATTAATAGCATGTGTGCATTCCCGCTATTTCCTTTGATTTCTTTACTATAATTTAGTTCAGCATAATGACTAAAAGCAGACTTTAAATTTGGATTCCCTTGTATGATATTAAGCGAATCCAAATAATTAATATAAGGATTGAGTTGCATAAAAGAAGGACGTGTAACTCTTCTAGTATAATTGAGTTGTATTTCTTGCAATGAATGAGCCATCTTATAACTCAAAAATATGCTTGGATACAAAACATCTAAGGGCTTAAAATAATTGGTATAATATGATACCGTATTTTCGGAAGCATCTGTTACTTTAGCATGATTAAAAAATAACTCAGCTCTCAACCCTACTTGATAACTAAATACATTATGGTGTTTTAGAGCTATCTGATGACTAAAGCTCGTATAAGCCGCATATACCTGTTGTAAATCAACAAAATTATTTTTAAAAGGTAAATATTCTGTAGTAGGAGGATTGTCCACACCTTGAAATACATTAGTACGTTCATTAATATAAGTTTCTTGTGCCACAAATCCCGTTGATATTTCCATATTAGAAAATATAGGATTTACATAATCCATTTGTATACGAACTCTATTATGATCATTATCAGAACCACTTCTTTGGAAATATTCTCCTGTCAAAAAATTATTAGATTGTTGAATATTATTCCATTGTTGCTGATGCAATAATGTAGGTTTTCTTACAATGCCTCCATAAAAAGAAATATTGAATGTTAATTTTTCTCCTTTTTTAGAAAACAAATGTTCAAAATCAACATTGCCTGTGGGCATTGCCATCAAACCTTGAGTATACCCATTACGATATATAGATTGTTGGAAGGTAGCAGTATTATTTACTATTGTATTTTCAATCATGTTTTGATTGGTATATTGTTGGAAACTACGCACATTATAAGATGCTGCAATACTTAAAGTAGAACGAGGAGTAAGATATATATCCAAAGAGGGTCTTATATTAAATACATTAGTATTTATATGTGTTCCATCTTCTTTCTGTATAATATCTTCAAATATATTTTTTCTTTCTGTAGTTCCTGCAATATTAGTACGTTTCATCAATCCATACAATGAAATATTAAATACTATTTTTTTATTACTCACACTAAAACTACCCCCGCCAACAGGTAAACCAAAACGATCAATACCCAATCTTACTACACCAAAATATCCAGTTTTTTCTTTATTCCGTTTTTTTGTAAGTATATTAATAATCCCTGTGGAGAAGGAAGCATCATACTTAGAGGAAGGATTAGTCATAAGTTCTACCTTAGCTATTATCTCCGAAGAAATCATATCAAGTGTTAAATCTGTAGGTTTGCCATCCAAATAAATTTGAGGCATAGCATTCCTTAATAATACATTTCCATTGACATCAACAGTCAACGACGGTATATTTTTCATCACCTCTATACCAGTAGCATTTTCTGCCAAAGGCATATCCGATACGGTATATACTTTTCTGTCAATGGCTATATCCACCTTACTTTTATTGCTACTTACTACTATTTCTTGTAGTTGATGATGATGCCCTTCTTGAACTTCTGCTACTAAAGATTTTAACACAATATCTCCAACATCTATAATTTTATCATTTTCTTTTTTCTGCATCATATCTAATTCCATTTCCGTATTATCCATATCCATCAAATCCATCATGCCTATCATACGTTTATGATCATTATCCTGAATCTTTTCCTGAAAATTAAATTTCACAGGCATACTAAAAGTATCATATCCAAAAACACTAACCAAAACCCTATACGAAGAAGGTTCCCAAAAATCTGTTTTGGGAATATTTGTGAGATTATAACATGAGTGATTTGGAGTATCTCCACTCTTATTCATATCATCAGGTAGGACTGATAACATTGAGGTATCTAAATACACCTTCTCAATAATGAAATGACCTGTTTTATCAGTAAATACACCTTGTAAAATACTATCTTTTGAATGCTCTAAAGAAACAACTAATTTAACAGAAGCATAAGCAATAGGTTTTTTAGTATTTGCATTAAGAATCCTACCATACAAATTATATGTAGGTAAAATATCCTGTAATTGATTATTTTTCATTGCATTATGATCATGATGTCTATGATGTTCATGTTGAGCAAACAATATTGATATGGTAAAAAAAATGAGTATAATAAATAATTGTTTTTGATATGCATATATATTACTGATGAACATAGCATAATGTGTTATATAAAATTTGAAAACTAACATTTTTAGATTTTTTAGATAAGTTAATAAATTGATAAATATCTCCACTTTATACCATAAAAAGGGAGTATCATTAAAGTAAAATATTAACCATCTATTTTAGGCAAAAGCCACATGTCAAGATATACCAATGAAGGCTTTTTATCATCAGTAAGAATATAATTTAAAGATAATGATACTTGGAAGTTTGTTGCACTGTCTACATATTGCATGTAGGTAGACGTAGTAGATAAAAAATTAATACATAAACAAGGATTACTTTTTTGATCGCAATTTTTACTAGTCTTATTATCTGCTGAAGGATAATGCTTTTTATCCTTTTTTGAACAACACTTTTTATGTTCTTTAATTTGTGAACAACAACTCATTTTATAACTATTTGTCATTGCAAATACTTCATTAGAAAATAGATTCATTGCTATGAAAGAAATAGATAATATAAAATAAAATAATTTTATCACTATTAGCAAATTTACATAAAGATAAGTGAAATGATTATTAATTTTATTTATTAGACCATATATTATAAAAATTACACTATTTATATTACAAAATAAAAATCATATGCTACAAATAAAAGGTTGTGAATAGAAGTATTTTTTATTGTCTTTCTTTTTTGATATAGCGAATATGATAAAAAATATTAATGCCAATAATAATAGCATTAGCAATAGCCACAGGGTAAGCACTTTTACAAATAGAATACACAACAAATAAAAAGCATGCTATAGAGTTAACCAACCTCATTTTAGGTGGACTATACTGAAAAACAAATGAAATCACCAGTAAAAACATAGCTACATAACCCATCACTTCTATCATCATATCCATATCTTTTTATTTAAGTTTTCTTATTTCTTCTTTTATTTCTTGAATTACATGTTCATTAACAATAATTTTTTATTATCTTTTTTGGTTCTCTTTTGTCCATTTATCTAAAACTATTTAGCTACAAAATACTTTATTTGAATAAAAGGTAGTTATATTTTTTAAAATTGCCATCGTACAAAAGCTTCCATAGCTGCATATTGAGTCATTCCCAACTGTGCATACAACTGTGCTGTATTTTGGTTTCTTGCCTCTGCACGTTGCCAAAATTCTCTATCATCAGAACCCTGAAATGGAACATTGTCTTTTTGAGATTGATGAATAAAAATATAGTCCCTTTTTTGTTTTATTTGGTCAGGACTCATAGGTACAGCCATTTCTATCTCCGCAATATCCCACTCTTGCCAAGCCCCTTTATAAAGCCAA
>JBOFDP010000044.1:0-11889 GCA_051647125.1 Chitinophagaceae bacterium
GCTTCCGGTGCTAGTCAAAACTTAGATACATGGAAAGCACTGGGAGAATTATATTATAACGTTAAAGGCTTTACCATACTTGCAGGTTTTGAATTTTTATCAGGTAATAAAACAAATCTTACAGGGAATACCTCTTATGCATTTAATCCTTTTTATGGTACCAACCATAAATTTAATGGATTTATGGATTATTTGTATGTAGGAAGATATATGAATCGTTGTGGATTGTGGGATACTTACTTTACTTTTAGCTATACTACAGAGAAATGAAATATAGGAATTACAGGACATGTATTTTTAGCTGCTACAGGCATAAAAGGGTACTGATAAGCTAAATAGTTATTTAGGTACAGAATTAGACCTTACTGCGGAGTATAAACTAACTAATTGGATAAGTTTTCAGGGAGGATTTTCTACCATGTTTGTCTCCAACACTATGCTACAGGTCAGGTAATTGGTGACCCTAAAAAATTTAACCATTGGGCATTTATAGGCATAGTCGTAAAACCTACTTTTGGAAAGAGTTAAATTTACTATCAAGCAAAAGCATCTTCATATAGAAGTGAATTTTCTTAATAGTATTAATATTATCTAGCAAATATTGGATAGAGAAATCTTATTGAAAAAGGTTATCTTTGCAAGGCGAACATATTTTTTTCTTTATGAATATACATATAGTGAATGGTCCTAACCTTAATTTATTGGGCAAAAGAGAACCTGATATTTATGGGAAAGTTTCGTTTAAAGAATATTTTGATACTTTAAAAAAGAAGTACACTTCTACACATCTTAGTTATTTTCAGAGTAATGAAGAGGGGAAATTATTGGATTATATTCAACAAATAGGATTTGATTCGGATGGCATTATTCTCAATGCGGCTGCTTATACGCATACTTCTTTTGCTCTTAGAGATGCTATATCCGCAATTTCTACACCTGTAGTAGAGGTTCATATTTCTAATATTTATAGCAGAGAAGTTTTTAGACAACAATCTTACATTTCTGCTGTGTGTAAAGGATCTATTTGTGGTTTTGGATTGGTAGGCTATGAAATGGCATTATCCTTTTTTATAGAGTATAAGAAATAATTTATCTATAATATTTTATTATAGATAAATTATTTCTTAGTAACTCCTTTCTTTTTTCTCTGTTATATCTTTAAGTGATATTATTCCAATAGATAGGTTTTAGTTTAAATTTTATGTTAACTTTGTAACATTATGAGTTTAAAAATAGGAATGGTATGTTATCCTACCTTTGGAGGTAGTGGTATAGTGGCAACAGAGTTGGGTAAAGCTTTGGCCCAAAAAGGCTATGAAATACATTTTATAACCTATGAAAGACCTGTAAGATTATCTAACTTTTGTCCTAATATCTTTTTTCATGAAGTTTCTGTACTCAATTATCCATTGTTTGAGTATGTGCCTTATGAGAGTGCTTTGGCAAATAAGATTGTGGATGTGGCTCAAAATAATAAATTAGATATTTTACATGTTCATTATGCTGTTCCTCATGCTATGGTCGCTTTTTTAGTAAAACAAATATTATATACCAAAAACTATCATTTACCTACTATCACCACATTACATGGTACAGATATTACTTTAGTAGGGAAAGATAATAGTTATTTAGATACTTTAAATTTTGCATTAAATCAAAGTGATTTTATTACATCTGTATCATATAATTTGAGAGAGGAATCTTATAAAAATTTTATTATAAAAAAAGATATAGAGGTAATATATAATTTTATTAACAATAAAGATTTTGATGTTCCTTTTAACCAAAATTTATATCATCAATTTGCTCCTAATAAAGAAAAAATTTTAATACATTTATCTAATTTTCGCCCTATAAAACGAGTTTTAGATGTAATAAAAATTTTTCAACAAACAAGGCAAAAAATAGCCTGTAAATTACTTATGGTGGGAGATGGTCCGGATAGACATTTAGCAGAAGAATATTGCCGTAATCATGGTTTTTTTCAAGATGTAATTTTTTTAGGAAAGTGGGAAGACATAGAAGAGGTACTGACTATATCAGATATTTTTCTCTTAACTTCCGAATATGAAAGTTTTGGATTAGTAGCACTAGAGGCAATGGCTGCAGGTGTACCCACTGTAGGTTCTTTGGTGGGAGGTATTCCGGAGGTAGTAATTCATGGAGAAACAGGTTTTTTATTTCCTGTAGGAGATGTTGATAATATGGCACATAAGGCTATTGAGATATTAAGTAATAAGGAACTATACTACCAAATGAAATCAAATGCGAGAAAACATGCTTTATCCTTTGATGTTACTTATATACTACAGCGTTATGAAAATTTGTATTATAAAGCAAGGGCTAGTATTTTATAGAAGGATTAAATCATTCTCTATTAAAATTTTATTCTTTTAAAGATCTAAAAATCTGTCAGAATATCAATTTTTATTAAAAGCTACTTGTGTTTTATTATAATTTTTATATAGTTTGTATAGAACAATTAAAAATTATTCTTTTTATGAAAACTTTAGTAGAATTTATTAATCAATAACAAGCTTATTTCGGAGATTTTACCAGATTAATTAATCATATTAATAGCGCTGCTAAATTTGTTAATAGAGAAATTAATAAGGCTGGGTAAGTTGATATTATTCGAGATGTAGGTAGTGTAAATATTCACGGAGAATCTCAAAAAAAGTTAGATGTATTTGCTAACCAACATTTTATAAATTCCTTAATGAAGGGAGGGTACAATATTGCCCTCCCTGCTGAGAAAAATGATGAAATGATAGTTTTATAAAGATAATTTTTCAAAACAAGGAAATATGTGGTAGCAATAGATCCATTCGATGCTTCTTATAATATTAATGTGAATGTATCGGGAGGTACTATTTTTTCCGTATATCGTCGTATATCTTCTATTGGAGAGAAAGGTACATTGAAAGATATGTTAGAAGTAGGCAATCATTTAGTAGCAGTAGGGTATATTATTTATGTCTCTTCTATGATTATGGTGTATGCCACCAAAAGAGGGGTGAAGGGATTTGCTTATGACCCTTCATTACATTAGGCTTATTAGTGACAGATTTTCATCGAAATTTGATAAAAGGAAGTATTGATGTTTATCCAAGGTACTAGCAAAAATTCTGATGTAAAATTGAGATTTTTATCTGAATCCAATTCTATGGCTTTTATAGCAGAACAGGCGGGGATGGCGGCCGACGGTCTCAATTATATTTTAGATATTATGCCTACTTAGTTGCATCAAAGAACCCCTTTATTTGTGGGTTCTAAAAATAGGGTAAAAAAGTTTCTAAATTTATATTGCAATATAAGTAGTTTAAGAAAATTCTTTTTTATTTGTAAATTTGACCTTTATTATTGTTTAATATATTAATATGGGGCATAAAAAATTAATTCGCTTTGCAGAGTTGGATATGTTGCCAAATGTATTGCAAAAGCCTGAGGCTGTGGCAGGTACATGGCATACCCTTTTTGGGAATAAAAACCCTATTACATTAGAACTAGCATGTGGTAAAGGAGAATATACTATTGCTTTGGCAAAAAAATATCCCAATAGAAATTTTATAGGTATAGATATTAAAGGAAATAGAATTTGGGTAGGGGCGAAGAAAGCATTGCAAGAGAATTTAAAAAATGTTTTTTTTCTACGTTGTACTATAGAGCAATTGGATAATTATTTTTTGCCTAAAGAAGTAAGTGAAATTTGGATTACGTTTCCAGATCCCCAACTAAGAAAATCAAGAGCTAAAAAAAGGCTTACACATCATCGATTTCTAATATTGTATAAAAAAATTATATCCACAAAAGGAATAATTCACATAAAAACAGATTCTCCTCTTTTATATGCATTTAGTGTAGAAAGTTTATCCTTATTTCATGCCCATATCATACATTCTTATGACGATGCTTATAAACAAATTCATTTACCTGAAGAAGTCTATATACCTACTTATTATGAGAGTTTAGATATAGCACAAAGTAAGCATATTCATTATATTCAATTTCAGCTATCTTGATTTGCAAAATAGATTTAAAAATAATGGTTTATTTTTGAAAAAAATATAACTAAGTATAATTTTTAAAGATATAAAAATGTTTATGGAAAAGCCTAAGCATAACTACTATACAATGACTTCGGAAGAGGAGGTAAAGCTTATTTTGCAAGAATATAAAGATTTAATCAAAGTTTTAGAAAAAGGGGACTCGCAGAAGGAGGATTTTGTTTTGGTAAAAAAAGCTTTTAAAATGGCTTCAGAATCTCATAAAAACATGCGTCGAAAATCTGGAGATCCGTATATTCTGCATCCTATAGCAGTAGCTAAAATATGTGTTGAAGAAATTGGACTGGGGAGACGTTCTTGTATTGCGGCGTTGTTGCATGATGTGGTAGAAGATACAGATATTACTTTGCAAGATATACGTAGAGAGTTTGGAGAAGAAATGGCTAGTATGGTAGATAGCCTTACAAAAATAGGTATAGCTGTAGATAGTAATCTTTCTCAGCAATCTGAAAATTTTAAACGTATTCTTTTTTCTCTTACTAAAGATCCTCGTGTTATTTTTATAAAAATTGCAGATAGGTTACATAATATGCGTACTCTTCCTAGTATGAAGCACGATAATCAATTAAAAACAAGTTCCGAAACAGTATTTTTTTATGTCCCATTAGCAAATCGTTTAGGGTTGTATAGTATAAAAACAGAGCTTGAAGATCTTTCTATGAAGTATCTTCAACCAGGACACTATAAAGAAATAGCAAATAAATTATCTATAAAAAAAGAACAACGTGTAGCTTTTCTTGCCGCATTTATTACAGAAATAAAAGATATTCTCAAAAAATCTACAATAGAAGCTGAAGTTATAGGTCGTCCTAAAAGTATAGCTTCTATTTGGAATAAAATGCAACGTAAAGGGGTCTATTTTGAAGAAATTTATGATTTGTCAGCAGTTCGTATTATCTTACCTTATAAAGGAGGTGTACTTAAAGAAAAGGAGCTTTGTTGGAAGGTATATAATGTAATTTCTAATAAATTTCAAAGTATTCCCCATAGGTTAAGAGATTTTCTAAATCATCCAAAGCTAAATGGCTATCAAGCTTTGCATCTTACCATATTGTCTTCTGATAATAAGTTAGTAGAAATACAAATACGTACTGCTCGTATGGATGAGATTAATGAACGTGGATTGGCGGCACATTGGAAATACAAAGAAGGAATAGGGCAGGAAGATCAGTTTGATAAATGGTTTCAGCAGATTGCCGAAATGCTTAATACGCAAGAGGATACTGATACATTTAATTTTTTAGAAGAATTTACTAGCAATCTTTGTACTGAAGAAATCATTGTGTATACACCTAAAGGCGATATCAAAACATTACCTAAAGATGCAAGTGTTTTGGATTTTGCATTTGAAATACATAGTGATTTAGCAAAACAATGTATAGGGGCCAAAGTGAATCATCAACTAGTATCTTTTGAACATAAGCTTAATACAGGAGATCAAGTACAAATACTCACTAGTAACAAACAAAAACCTACAGAAGATTGGTTAAAATATGTGGTTAGTAGCAGGGCTATTAATAGTTTAAAATATCTTCTTAGAGAAGATAGAAAACAACAAATCATAGAAGGACAGAAGGAATTACAACAAGCTTTTTATCTTATAGGAGCAAATCATACTTATGAAAATATTAAACGTGCAGTAAGGTATTTAAAGCTAGCTAATGGGGAGGAATTATATTATAAATTGGCTATTGGGCAAATTGACCTTTCTCAAGTAATGTCTTTGCCTGTGTATGAAGGTAATATTCGTTTTCAAGCTAAAAAATTTTTACAAAAAATTACTTCTCTTATAAGTATTCCTTCTAATGTGAAAGAAATTATTTTAGAAGAAGATACGCTATATAGCGTAGGTACTTGTTGTAAACCTATTCAAGGAGATGATGTCTTTGCAGTACAAACTGAAGGGGGGTTGGTATTACATACTTATACTTGTAAGCATGCTACCAAATTGTTTGCCAACTATGCAAATAAAATTATTCGTGTTAAATGGGGATCTTCTGATAAAAGTATTGTTTATGAAGTAACATTAAGTTTATCGGGAGTGGATAATATGGGATTGATCAATAAACTGACTCAGATTATTTCAGAGGAGATGAAAGTAGATATAAAATTAGTACATATAGAATCTAAAGATGTATTTTTTCAAGGATATGTAAAAGTACTAATTCATAATAGACAAGAACTTAATCAATTACAAGATAAGCTTTCAAATATAGAAGGTATTAAACAAATTGATAGAGAATAATAAATAATTATATAAATTTTTTAATTTATGCCTTTTCATATTCAAACTTTCGTTACACCTCCATTTTATGAAAATACTTATCTTTTATATAATGATGAGAAAATAGCTGTACTTATTGATCCAGGATGTATTTTAGAGGAGGAGAGAAATGCCATATTACAGTTTATTGAGAAACATACATTGAAACTTCAATATATTTGGCTTACACATGCTCATTTAGATCATATATTTGGGTTACGTTTTTTCTCTGAATATTTTAATTTAAAGCCTTATCTCCACGAGCAAGATATACCTACTTTTGACTATGCTTATGTTATGGCACAGGAAATGAATATACCTTTAGAAAAATATAATGGCGAATTTCATATTTTAAATGAAGAGATTACCTTTTTTGAAGAAAAAGAATTGATACAAATAATACATTTACCGGGTCATTCCCCAGGTGGTGTAGGATTTTATAATAAACAACAACACTTTATTTTTTCTGGAGATACATTATTTCATCACAGCATAGGACGAACTGATTTGAAGTATGCAAATTATACCATCTTAGAAAACTCAATTCAACAAAAACTATACAAACTACCTGATAATACCATTGTATATTGTGGACATAATAACCACACTCACATTGGAGAGGAAAAAAAGAATAATCCTTTTATAAAAGCAATTGTATTAAATTAGTTTATGCTTTATACAATAAGCGATAATTTTTTCCTTAATAAATAAATCTTCTGTATCATGATTCATTTCAGGTAAAGGTTTTAGAGTGTTATAATGAGGCCATTTGTCTTTGTCATAATGAGAGAATTGGTAATACCCATCATTCTCTAAAATACAACACATGCCTATATGAATTAAATCTATTTTTTCTTCTTTAGAATAATTATCTTTCAATATATTGAATTCCTGTATACCAATTAATAATAAAAGTCCTTCTATAGTAATAGGATTTTTGGTATGGTTAGAGAATTGGGAGAGTACTTTTTCCCATTGTTTTTGAATATCGGATGAGGACATATTAATAGTTTAATTTTTGTAGATGAGGAACAGGTATATTGTTTATTAAGAGAAATATCAAAAAGTAATATGAGGTATAAGTCTATTTTTTTTCTAAAGATTTTTTATTTTCTATAGCTTGAGGTACGATATCTTCATGGTCATTAATTTTTTTTCGAATAAATGTTTCTATTTCTTGAGAAAGTTCTATATTATCTATCAATATTTTTTTTAGATTATCTCTTCCCTGAGCAAGCTTTTCATTTTTATAACTAAACCAACTACCACTTTTTTGTATAATATTAAGCTCTACACCAATATCAATAATTTCGCCTATTTTTGAAATTCCTTCTCCAAAAATAATATCAAATTCTGTAGTTTTAAACGGAGGAGCAACTTTGTTTTTGACCACCTTTACTTTTACATGATTCCCATATATGAGATCTCCATCTTTAAGAGATTCCCCCTTTTTTCTAATATCTAATCTTACAGAAGCATAAAATTTAAGTGCATTCCCCCCAGTTGTAGTTTCTGGATTTCCAAACATTACTCCTATTTTTTCTCTCAATTGATTAATAAAAATACATACAGTTTTAGTACGGCTAATGGAGGATGTAAGCTTTCTCAATGCTTGGCTCATTAACCGTGCATGCAAACCCATTTTACTATCTCCCATATCTCCATCAAGTTCACTTTTCGGAACTAATGCAGCTACAGAATCTATAACTACCACATCTAATGCCCCAGAAAGTATAAGGCGTTCAGCTATTTCTAATGCTTGTTCTCCATTATCAGGTTGAGAGACTAACAGATTATCTATATCTACCCCTAATTTTTGTGCATATGTACTATCAAAAGCATGTTCGGCATCTATTATAGCACACATGCCTCCTTTTTTTTGTGCTTCTGCTATAATGTGAATAGCTAAGGTAGTTTTTCCTGAGGATTCGGGTCCAAAAATTTCTACAATTCTACCCCTAGGTACTCCTCCTACACCAAGTGCTATATCTAAACCTATAGATCCTGTCGGAATTATTTCCAAAGGCTCTACATTCTTATTATTCATCATCATTACACTACCTTTACCAAAATCTTTATCTATTTTTTCCATAGTAAGCTTTAGTGCTTTTAACTTATCTTCATTGAGTACCATATAATGTATATATTTTTTTATAATGAGTAAAATTAAGTTTTTTATTTTACTTTAAATGAAAAAAAGATAGCTATAAAAGAAAAGCTACCTTTTTTAATTAATATTTACTAAAGTATTAAAATCTAAATCCAATCGTAAGTATAAAATTCAGAGTACGAGTTTGTGGATTAATGGTTGTATTATTGGGATATAATATATTATTATTATCTAACTCATATTGATTAGGTAAGTTCCATTCCATATTTTTTGTATTTGCATAGGAAAATGCAAAATCAGCGAAGAACACCCCTACTAAGTACCCTATTCCACAACTATAGACATTATATTGGTAAAAATTATTTCCTCCACTGGATTTGGTAAAGGGTGATTGTATATAATTATATCCTCCTCTTAAGAATAAAAAATTGGTATTATAAAACCCTTTCCATCGTAATGCATTCCATTCTAAACCGACTCTTATGTTACTACTATTTTGAAAATTCTTTGTTATCCCTCCATTAAGATTATATGGACTTGTATAATCTACAAATCGTGCTGTATTATATAAAGTAGCTTGATAATCAGCACTGATAGTTAAACGTTTAAGGATATTATATGAAGCTCCGGCAATAAATTTCCACGGCGTTTCAAAAGAAAATCTCCAAGAGTTGGGATACGAGCTAAACATCTTACTATCATTATAATAAATGGATACAGCATTACTTTGTGTGATAGAGAAATAGGTAGGAGTATGCAATGCAAAACCTAATCGTAAATTATTAGTTACTTTATAGGCTACCCCTAATTTAAGATTAACCCCTATTCCATTGGCTCCTAATTCATTAATTTCCCCTGCTTGGTTATAATCCTCATCAGTTTCTAAATAATTTATAGTTTGAGAATAATATAGATTTTGGATTCCAATAGTAAGACCTACAAATAACCTATCTTCATAGCTATACCCACCAGAAAAAGCATATTCGTCAATATATCCAAATACATCCATTATTGTGTTATTCTCTACCAAGCTATTCATTCTATTGACGAAGGGAAGAGTACCATCATTTGTATCTACTAAGCCTGATTTAAAAGCTAAAATAGAGTTGGTATATTCAGGAAGTCTACCTGTTGCATTAGGCTTTGATATTATAGTGAGAATCTCGTCCTGAAGAGGGTAGTGATTTAGTTGATCAGTATATATCTTACCAATGGAGGGTTGATTGTTAGCATTAATATTGTATTGTGTCCTAAAATTTTTCAATCTATTATATACAAATCCTAAGGTAAATTGATGCCGGGGATGTCTTCCAAAATGAATTACTCCACCTACTGTAGCATCAAACTTTGCTAATGCGGCATTTGAATTATTTACACCATTATAAGTAGCATTTGTTTTTATAGAAAGTATTTGTGGAACAAAGACAAATTCATTATTCCTATACATAGCTAACCCTGCAGGGTTATAACTTAATGAAGAAAGATCTGCTCCTAAAGAAGCAAGAGCTCCTCCCATAGCAGTTGCCCTTGCTGTGGCATAGCCTTCACTAGTTTGAGAGAAGGTAAGTGCATCCGTGGTTACAGGTTGAGCAAAACTTATAGAACTAATTAATACTATAAATAAGAAAATGGGATTTAAAAAGTTTCTTTTCATATAACATAAAATATTTTAACAGTTGGAGAATATACTAATATACAGTCATAAAAATGTATTACCTTCTAAAACCGCCGCCACCACTTCTAAAACCGCCGCCACCACTTCTAAAACCGCCGCCACCACTGTTTCCATTATAGGAGGGGGTAGGATAGTAAGTAGGTCTATTATTGTAGTTAGGATTATTATAATAGTTATAATTTTGATTACGATAGTTATTTATCCCATTATAAGCAGGATTTGAATTATTGTAATAAGTCCCTCTATTTTGAGAAGAAGAGGGTGGATTATAAATAGTAGCTCTTCCTGAATTGCTGTTGTTGGGAGGATAAATACCTTGTCTATTGTAAATACCGCTATTTCTTCCATAATACATTGGATAAAAATTTCCATAATAAGGACGATAATAGGAGGGAAATCCAAAAGGTCCCCATCCATTATAAAATCCTCCCCATCCTAAACCCCAATTAAAGGCGATATTATTATAGAATCCTCCCCATCCTAAGCCTAAACCTATGGAAGGATAAAACCAAGGGCTATAAAATATTGAATAATTGGGATAGTAAGTAGTAGTTACGAATTCGGCTTGAAAATTTTGATTATCTGCAGGATTATTCGTAGCATAATTGTAGGGGGGTATCTTATTTTTACTATCATCATATGCAGGTGCGTTGAGATAAGGAACTTGGTCAGAAGTAGGATAATGATTATCGTAGAATGGTTGATTAGAGGAGTTATAATCATACGTATTATAATGATTGTAACTATGAGTAGTAGGCACACTTCTGGGAAGTTTCTGTATGCCAATGCCATACAAATCATCTTGGGCATGTACAAATGAAATGCTACATGTTACAAATAAACACAACAGGAGCGTTAGGTTTATTAAAAATTTATTTTTTAAAGGCTTCATATAAAATTATAATTTTAGAGCGTAACCAATAAATTGGTATTAGATAACGCAAAGTTACAAAATTTATTTTAGATGTTATTATTTAAATTTTTTAGAAATCCTTCAAATAATTAACTTACGATCATTTTAATTCTTGTCGAATTACATTTAATGCACCACCTGCTTTAAACCATTCTATTTGTTGTGCGTTATAACTATGAGTTACTATAATATCTTCTTGTGAATTATCTTTATGAGTAATGATAATTTTTAGAGGTTGATTAGGTTTAAAATCCTTTAATCCAATAATCTTAAAGGTACTATCTTCTTGTATTTTATTGTAATCTTCTTTATTTTCAAAAGTAATTGCCAGCATACCTTGTTTTTTCAAGTTGGTTTCATGAATACGTGCAAATGATTTTACTAATACAGCTTTTACACCTAAGAAACGAGGTTCCATTGCGGCATGTTCGCGACTTGATCCTTCTCCATAATTTTCATCACCTACAATAATAGAACCTATACCTTTCGATTTATATGCTCTTTGCACTTTAGGAACTTCTTCATAATCCCCACTAAGTTGATTTTTGACACAATTTGTTTTTTCATTAAAAACATTGGTAGCTCCTATTAAAAGATTATTAGAAATATTATCCAAATGACCCCTGAACTTTAGCCAAACACCAGCCATAGAAATGTGATCAGTGGTACATTTACCTTTAGCTTTGATGAGGAGTTTAAGATTTTCAAAATCTTTTTCCTTCCAAGCATTGAAAGGTTCTAAAATTTGTAATCTTTTAGACATAGGATTAATGACTACACTAATATCTTGTCCGTTAGTTGATGGAGATTGGTAGCCATTATCTATTACCTCAAATCCTTTTAAAGGAAGTTCTTCACCTT
>JBOFDP010000045.1:0-6151 GCA_051647125.1 Chitinophagaceae bacterium
AATCTAGAAAAAGAAAATTGTGAGGCTTTAATACCTACATAATCTAAGTCAAAAGCTGATTTTTCTGGTTTTTCTACCTTCATGCCGAGCATAACCTTTGTTGCCAATTCTATAAAATTAATTTTTAAAACCTTTGAAACAAAAGGAAAACTACGTGAGGAACGTAAATTACATTCTATGACTTTTATATAGTTTTCTTTAGCAAGAAATTGGATATTAAAAGGTCCTGATATTTGTAAAGCATAAGCTATTTTACGAGCTATATTTTTAATACGTCTTATTGTTTCTACATATACTTTTTGTGGAGGAAATTGCGTAGTGGCATCTCCTGAATGTACACCAGCAAATTCTATATGTTCAGATATTGCATAAATAAGTATTTCTCCTTTGTCGGCTACAGCATCTATTTCTATTTCTTTACATCGGTCTAGAAATTCAGAAATAACTACAGGATGTTTTTTGGATACTTCAGTGGCAAGTTTTAAAAAATTTTCTAATTGAGAAATATCATAACATACATTCATAGCAGCTCCCGAAAGTACGTAAGAAGGGCGTACTAACACAGGGAAACCTATTTTTTCTATAAACTCACTAACTTCTTCAAAGGTGCTTAGTTCTTTCCATCGAGGTTGATCAATTTTTAGATTATCAAGCATAGATGAAAATTTATGTCGATCTTCTGCTTTATCTATATTGATTGCCTGAGTACCTAAGATAGGCATATTAGCATTGGATAATTTTATAGCTAAGTTATTAGGAATTTGTCCACCTACAGATACTATAGTTCCCTTAGGATTTTCTATTTCTAAAATATCCATTACTCTTTCAAAAGTAAGTTCATCAAAGTATAATCTATCACACATATCATAATCAGTAGATACTGTTTCAGGATTATAGTTAATCATGACAGAACGAAGTCCTTCTTTTGTAATAGCAGTAAGTGCATTCACACTACACCAATCAAACTCTACAGAGGATCCTATACGATAAACTCCTGAACCCAATACAACTACAGATTTTTTATCCTCTTGATACATAATATCACTTGCTGTTCCATTATAAGTAAGATATAAATAGTTGGTTTGTGCTGGATATTCTGCCGCTAAAGTATCTATTTGTTTTACTACGGGCAATATATGTTTACTTTTTCTATAAGCACGAGTAATAGGTAATAAATCTTCTATTTCTTGACGGCTACATTTGTATACTAATCGGGTAATCTGAAAATCTGAAAATCCTGCTTGCTTAGCTTGTAGAAATAAATTGTCAGGAATTTTTTTTAAGGTTTGATACTGTGCTAATTCTTTTTCTATAAGGGCAATACGTTCTAATTTATAAAGAAACCATTTGTCTATTTTTGTAAGCTGATGTAATCGTTCTACAGTATAGTTTTGGTGGAGAGCTTCAGCAAGAAAAAAAATACGTTTATCTGTGGGCTGAGAAAGTGCATTTTCTAAATTTTCCGTATTTAAGGGTTTATTCCCAACAAATCCATGCATACCTATGCCTATCATACGTAATCCTTTTTGTACAACTTCTTCAAAAGTACGACCTATAGACATAATCTCACCTACTGACTTCATACTACTTCCTAACTCATGAGATACACCTTGAAATTTTCCTAAATCCCAACGAGGTATTTTACAAACTATATAATCCAGAGAAGGTTCAAAAAAAGCAGAAGTTACTTTAGTAATAGAATTTTTTAGCTCAGCAAGACCATATCCCAATCCTAATTTTGCCGCTACAAATGCCAAAGGATAACCAGTAGCCTTAGAGGCTAATGCTGAAGAACGACTAAGCCGAGCATTGACTTCTATTACACGATAATCTTCAGATTGAGGGTCAAAAGCATATTGAACATTACACTCCCCTACTATACCAATATGTCGTATAATCTTTATAGATAATGCTCGTAGTTTGTAATATTCTTTATTCGTCAAAGTTTGTGAAGGAGCTACTACAATACTTTCTCCTGTATGTATCCCCAAAGGGTCTACATTTTCCATATTACATACGGTAATACAGTTGTCATATCTATCTCGGACAACTTCATATTCTATTTCTTTCCACCCTTTAAGTGATTTTTCAACTAACACTTGGGAAGAATAAGAAAATGCTTTATTCACCAATATCTCAAATTCCTTATCATTATTACAAAATCCACTACCCAATCCTCCTAATGCATAGGCGGCTCTTACTATCACAGGATATCCTAATTTCTGAGCGGCTTTCTGAGCATCTTCCACATTTAAAACAGCTTCACTTTGAATATATTTTACATCTATTTCTGCAAGTTTTTGATTAAATAATTCTCTATCTTCAGTATTTATAATAGCTTGTATAGGAGTACCTAATATACGTACATTGTATTTTTCAAGAATTTTATTTTTATATAATGCTACTCCACAGTTTAAGGCTGTTTGTCCACCAAAAGAAAGAAATATACCGTCAGGACGTTCTTTGTCTATGACACGTTCTACAAAATCAGGAGTTACTGGCAAGAAATACACTTTATCCGCAATACCTTCTGAAGTTTGGACTGTGGCTATATTAGGATTGATGAGTACCGTAAAAATACCCTCCTCTTTAAGTGCCTTTAAGGCTTGAGAACCGGAATAATCAAACTCTCCAGCTTCACCAATTTTTAAGGCCCCTGAACCCAATACCAAGACTTTGGAAATTTCTTTCTTAGTAAGAGCTTCATAGCTATGTTTAGTAATAAGCCTTTTGTTTAGTTCTTCCTCAATAAGTTGAGGTATAGATTTATCAAATTTTTGTAATGTACGGATAAAAATATCAAATAAAAATTCTGTATCAAAAGGACCTGCCATAGCTTCTGGATGAAATTGAGCCGAAAACCATGGTTTGGTTTTGTGTCTAATACCTTCATTGGTATCATCATTCATATTAGCAAACAATGGTAACCACTCATTCCCTAAGGTTGTATTATCTACTGCAAAACCATGATTTTGTGAGGTGATAAATGTTCTTTGAGTACCTATTAATTGTACAGGTTGATTACAACTTCTATGTCCATATTTTAATTTATACGTTTTCGCTCCTCCTGCCAAAGAAAGCAATTGATTTCCCATACAAATACCAAAAATAGGTTTGTTAGAAATCATTGCTTGTTGAATATTTTGTATAGTATCTTCACAATAAGCAGGGTTTCCTGGTCCGTTAGAAATAAATAAACCATCATATTCTAAAGTAGTAAAATCATAATTCCAAGGTACACGTATTACAGTAGTATCTCTATTTAAAAGACAACGGATAATATTGTGTTTTACGCCACAATCTACTAATACTATCTTATACTTTCCATGACCATAATGGATTACTTCTTTACAACTTGCAAGTGCTACTTGATTTTCATTATCTGGATTTTTAAAATCTATATCTTTTTCATCTGGGAATATTAATTTGCCTAGCATAGTACCTTTTTCTCGTACTCTTTTTGTAAGCTCTCTTGTATCAATACCCATAATGGCAGGTACTTTATTTTCCTTAAGCCACTCATTTAAATTTTTATGTGCATTCCAGTGGCTGTATTCATAAGAAAAATCAGCAACAACTAATGCTGCAATCTGTATTTTTTCTGATTCATAAAAAGTAGAAATCCCATTTTCTATTTTATCCTCCGGTATACCATAGTTCCCTATCAATGGATAGGTCAGGGTAAGTATTTGACCTTTGTAGGAAGGGTCTGTCATACTTTCAGGATAGCCCGTCATTCCGGTACTAAAGACAACTTCTCCTGCAATAGGAATTTCATAACCAAAAGATTTCCCTTTAAAAATAGTGCCATTCTCCAAAACAAGGTGCATGGCTTTATAATTCACAGTGAGATAAGAGCTTGAAGACATATAGATTATAGATTCTGCAATATTACAATTTTTCTTGTTCTTTGCAAAGAAAAATACATCTCTTACCTGCTACAATCAATATTTTTACTATTTTTATTTTAAAAGATGCATAGTATCTATTCTAAATAATTTTGATTTCTTGTCTTGTCTAAGTTTTAAGTTTAATTTATATTCATTATCTAATTTTTCATAAATATATGTTTTTCCACTTATCTCAAATTCATCATTATGTACAATAAGCTTCTCTATACAAAAAGTATCTCTTTTCTTGACACATTGAGCAATTGGTAATTTATATGAAAAACTATCAAAAGAAGAAACCATAACATACAGATTAATTATTGTATCTTTAGGTTGCTTTCTTATTTTAGCATATAATATACCGTCATAATTGCTTCCCATATCATATTTGCCTAAATAAAGATAGGTTGTATTAATATTTTTATCTTGATCATATAATAAGGAATAGTAAGTAGTATCAATTTTTTTAAAATCTTTATTTATCATATCCATGTATATGTTAGAATCTATTATAATAGGATAATTTACTAATGGAGATTCCATCATAAACATCGTGTATTTTTCTGTCAAAGAGGGCTTTAAAGAACAAGAAAATAAAAAAATAGAGAGTAAATATATAAGAATAATGTTTTTTGTAGCCATATTATTTTGTATTAATTTTAGTCCAAGAATCTTTTAGGGTAACAGTACGATTAAATATTAATTTTGAAGGAGAGGAATCTTTATCTAAACAAAAATACCCTTTTCTCATAAATTGAAATCTATTTTCCAAAATAGCCTCTTTAAGAATAGGTTCAGCAAAAGCTTTTTTTATAATTTTGAAGGACTGAGGATTTAGAAAATTTTTAAAATCATCCTCTTCTGTAGTAAGGTTTTCTATGCTGAACAACCTATCATATAATTGAATTTCTACTTCTATTGCATCTTGAATATTGACCCAATGCAAAGTACCTTTTACTTTGATACCCGAAGTATCATGCCCACTTTTACTTTCGGGAATATATCGACATCGTAATTCTTGTATATTTCCTTCATTATCTTTTAAAACTTCATCACAACAAATAATATAAGCACTTTTTAGCCTTACCATTTGTCTCACAGCAAGACGAAAATATTTTTTAGGAGGATTTTCTATAAAATCTTCTCGTTCAATATAAATTTCTCTTGAAAAAGTAATCTCCCTATAGGTGATATTTTCATCCTCTGGATTATTTTCTATTTTTAATATTTCTATCTTATTTTCTTCATAATTTGTAATTACTACTTTAATAGGGTCAAAAACAACCATTCTTCGCAAAGCTATTTTATTAAGGTGATCTCTTACACAAAATTCAAGCAAAGAATAATCTATTAGGGTTTCTCTTTTTTGGATACCTATTTTGTCACAAAAAACACGTATAGATTCAGGAGTAAAACCTCTTCTTCGCATACCACTAATAGTAGGCATTCTAGGATCATCCCAACCTGTTACATGTCGACCTTGAACAAGTTGCAACATTTTACGTTTGCTCATTACGCTATAGGTCATATTTAGACGAGCAAATTCGTATTGTTTACTATGAAAAATATTTAATTTTTGAATATACCAATCATAGAGCTCCCTATGTGGTAAAAATTCAAGAGTACAAATAGAGTGTGTAATGTGTTCTATAGCATCACTTTGCCCATGTGCAAAATCATACATAGGATAAATGCACCACTCATTGCCAGTGCGATGATGATGAGCATATTTGATACGATACATAATAGGATCTCTCATATGCATATTAGGAGAAGTCATATCTATTTTAGCACGTAAGGTTTTTTCTCCTTCTTTAAATTTTCCCTTACGCATGGCTTCAAAAAGAGTTAAATTTTCTTCTACACTACGTTCTCTATAGGGATTTTTTTCTCCTGTTAAAACGGGGGTTCCTTTTTGTTGAGCAATTTCTTCAGGAGTGGAATCATCTATATAAGCCAATCCCTTTTTTATAAGAATAAGAGCGAATTCATAAAGCTGATTAAAATAGTCCGAAGTATAAAATTCATTACTCCACCGAAATCCTAACCATTGTATATCTTGTTTAATAGATTATATATATTTAGTATCTTCTGTGGAAGGATTAGTATCATCAAATCTAAGATTAGTTTTTCCATTATATTTTTGAGCTAAACCAAAATTAAGATATATAGATTTGGCATGACCTATATGCAAATAACCGTTAGGTTCGGGGGGGAACCGAGTAAGTACCCCTTGAGGATATTTTTTTTCATAAAAGTCT
>JBOFDP010000046.1:0-38106 GCA_051647125.1 Chitinophagaceae bacterium
CAGGAGTACTAATACTGGAAGAATTAGAACACGCCAAGGAAAGAGGTGCCAATATTTATTGTGAAATAATAGGAGGTGCAGCCACAGCTGATGCCTATCATCTTACAGCGCCTCATCCTGGAGGTTTAGGAGCAAGAAATGTAATGGCAGGAGCCTTACAAGATGGGGAACTAAAGCTTGAAGAAGTGGACTACATCAATGTACATGGCACATCTACCCCGTTAGGAGATATGGCTGAACTAAAAGCTATCAAAGACCTATTTGGAGAGCATTCACATAAAATGAATATCAGCTCTACAAAATCTATGACCGGTCATCTATTAGGAGCAGCAGGGGTAGTAGAAAGTATTGCTACAATATATGCAATAATGTATGATATTATACCTCCAACCATTAATCATTTTACAGATGACCCCGATATAGATTCTAAACTTAATCTTACTTTTAATAAACCACAAAAAAGAATAGTCAATGTAGCATTGAATAATACTTTTGGATTTGGTGGACACAATGCATGTTTAGCATTTAAGAAATACTCCTAAGTTTTATACTATTTTAAAATGTGGTTGTTTAAAAAATATTTTTTTTCTACCAATATAAATAATTATCAATGGAAAAAAGATTTACAAAAAATTATAGGATTTTCTCCTAATAATTTTTTGGTATATAAACTTGCTTTATCTCACAGATCCTACTTTAAAAAATCTATAGGCAATAATGAGCGATTAGAATTTTTAGGAGATGCTATATTAAATAGTATTATTGCAGAATATCTCCTTTATAAGTATCCTTATAAAGGAGAAGGTTTCCTTACAGAAATGCGTAGTAAGATGGCAAATCGAATATTTTTAAATGATATAGCATTAAAAATGGAACTCAACAAAATACTAAGGTATAATAAGTATGATATTACCGTAAAAAATACGATGATTTTTGGAAATGCCTTAGAAGCATTAATTGGAGCTATCTATTTAGATAAAGGATATTCTAAGGTAAAAATATTTATTAAGAACAAAATCTTTTTCCCTTTTGTAATTTTAGAAGACTTAGAAGAAATAGACATAAATATAAAAAATAAACTTTATGGATGGTCTTTTAAATATAATAAAAAGTTAGAATTTACCATCGAAAAAGAGGGGTATGAAAGGGACAAAAAATACTTTATAGTAGCCGCTCGTATTGAAGGAGAAATTATTGGGCAAGGGAAAGCATGTACCAAAAAAGAGGCTAGTAATATAGCTTCTAAATTAGCATTGAAACATATGAATATATAAGATATATGTACGATGCCTTATTCTTAAATCTAAAAATAGCTCCTCTTGTTATTAAAATAAAAGAGAATGAATCTATCTTCTTAATAGGATCTTGTTTTTCTGAACATTTTGCAAGGCTTCTAAAAAATCATCATTTTTCTATCTTACATAATCCTTTTGGAACTTTATTTAATCCAGAATCTATTGAATATGCCATTATCCAATCTTTACAATACACCCCTTTAGTAGAAGATGATTTTGTATTAGTAGAAGATATATGGCATCACTTTAATTTTCATAGTCAGGTATCGGACATAAATAAACAAAATCTAATCAATAATATAACTTCTCTACAACACCAAACACACCATTTTTTAGAACATACTGCTTGGATTTTTATTACGTACGGCACTGCTTGGATTTACAAACGTAAGGATACTCAAAAAATAATTGCTAATTGCCATAAACAACCTTCCTCCTTATTTGAGAAACAATTACTTAGTACAGAAGACATTCTTTCTTCCTTTTCGAGGATGTATAAAAGTATTAAAGAAAAAAATAAGAATATAAAATTTCTTTTAACCATAAGTCCGGTAAGACATGCCCAGGATGGACTCATTGATAATAACCTAAGCAAAGCCCAACTTATTAGTGCCGTACAACAATGTATCAAACAATATGAAGATGTATTTTATTTTCCTACATACGAATATATGATAGATGTTTTAAGAGATTATAGATTCTATGAAAACGATAAAATACACCCCAATCAACTAGCAATAAACTTTATATGGAAAAGATTTTTAGATTTTGCATTTTTGGAGGATACACAAATTTACTTAAACGCAATAGAAAAAATTTACTTAGCAACCCACCACCGTCCTTTTCACCCAGAATCACTTACTCATAAAAAATTTAAGCAACAAGTATTAGAAAAATGTCTTTTATTAGAAAAAAAATATCCTCATCTCAATTTAAAAGAAGAAAAAAAAATCTTTTCATAAATAAGTTTATATTTGCAATAGGAGAAATTATTTTCATTACACTAAAGGTTATTTTATGATAAAAGAGAAATTGGAAATACTCACATCTACTTGTGTTCCTCTAAAAATAGACAATGTGAACACTGATCAAATTATTCCTGCACGTTATTTAAAAGCAACAACAAGAGAGGGATTTGGCGAAAATCTATTTCGTGATTGGAGATATGATATAGAAAATAAAAAAATAGATTCTTTCGTACTAAATAATATTATTTACAAAGGGACAATCTTAGTAACAGGAAAAAATTTTGGTTCTGGGTCAAGTAGAGAACATGCGGCATGGGCAATTGCTGATTATGGGTTTAAAGCTATTGTTTCAAGTTCTTTTGCAGATATTTTTAAAAATAATGCAATGAATAATTTTGTACTTCCTATTATTGTTACTCCGCTATTTATAGAAGAATTGTTTAACTGTATTTTTAAAAATCCTAATACCTTAGTAGAAATTAATCTCCCACAACAAACTATTACCAATAAAGACAATGGAAAACAGGAATCCTTTCAAATCAATGCTTATAAAAAATATTGTCTTTTGAACGGGTTTGATGATATTGACTTTTTACTTTCAAAAAAAAACAAAATAGAACAATGGGAAAAAAAAAGAAAACATCCATTAAGCTTATAAAAATATGAAATTAAATATTGCTGTTTTACCAGGAGATGGCATAGGTCCAGAAATTATACAACAAACATTGCTTGTTACTATAGCTATTGCTAAGAAATTTAATCATACCTTGCATTATGAATATGGAATATGCGGTGGAGAGGCTATTGAACAAGTAGGCAATCCTTATCCTGACAGCACTCATGAACTTTGTTTAAAAAGTGATGCTATACTTTTTGGAGCTATAGGGCATCCTAAGTATGATAATAATCCAAGTGCTACTATAAGACCAGAACAAGGATTGCTTGCCATGAGAAAGCAATTAAAGCTTTATGCCAATATACGTCCTATAAATACCTTCCCCTGTTTATTAGATAAATCACCACTAAAAAGAGAGGTAATAGAAGGTGTAGATTTTATGTGTATTAGAGAACTTACGGGGGGGGTATACTTTGGGCGCCCACAAGGTAGAAGTGAAGATGGTAATACTGCTTATGATACTTGTGTATATCATCATATAGAAATAGAACGTATTGTGAACTTGGCCTATCAATATGCTATGCAACGTCGCAAAAAACTTACTGTAGTAGACAAAGCCAATGTTTTGGCTACATCACGACTATGGAGAGAAACGGCTAAAAAAATTAGTACGCAATATCCTGAAGTAGAAACAGAATTTATGTTTGTAGACAATGCGGCTATGCGTATTATTCAATTTCCAAATTCATTTGATGTTATCGTTACTGAAAATATGTTTGGAGATATCCTTACCGATGAAGCTTCCGTCATTACTGGTTCTTTAGGACTTTTACCCTCTGCCTCTATAGGTATTCACACCAGTCTATATGAACCCATACATGGTTCATATACACAAGCAGCGGGAAAAAATATTGCCAATCCGTTAGCCACTATTTTAAGTGTAGCTATGATGTTTGAATATACCTTTAAATTACCCAAAGAAGGAGCTTTAATTAGACAAGCTGTCGAAGCTTCTATTAAGGATAATATAAGAACTGAAGATATTCAGATATCAAGCCTGAAACCATACACTACCTCTGAAGTAGGACAATGGATAATAGACTATATAGTTCATATCTAAAATTTCTATTGTAGAAGAAATGTAGCAAATTCATATAAGCTACTAAACCGCATATCGGCAATAATACGATGTGCTTTATCTCCAATAAATACACTTTTTATACCGGCATTTTTCGCAAATTGTATATCTCCATCACTATCCCCTACCATAATAGTTGTTGAAAAATCTATATTAGGAAATTTTTCTTTGGCTTTTTGTGCCATCCCAATATTAGGTTTCCTATCTATATGGCTTTCTAATTCCAAATAAGGAGAACAAAATATAGCATCTATTCTACCACCATATTTTTCTATTTCTTTTTTCATTTTTTTGTGAATTGTCTCTATTGCTGATTGAGAAACTATTTTTTTTCCTATACATTGTTGGTTTGTAATAATTATAATATTAGAAAAAATCTTTCTAAATATTTTTAATGCTTCAAACACCTGAGGTAAAAATTCAAAATGCTGCCATTCTCTTACATAGTTTCCAATTAATTGTTTATTTATTACACCATCTCTATCTAAAAAAAGTGTCCAATGATAATCTATTTTTTTCACAAAATTACAATGAAAAATATTGGTTCTTTCTACCAATTCCACACGCGCTTTATGGAAATCTTCAGGTATACCAATATCTATAAAATAATTTTTAAATATTTTTCCTACAAACAAAAAATTATTTTTTTCTTTTTCTAAAATATCTTTCTCAAAAGAAAATTGTTGAGACACTTTTACCTCACTCCTCATTTGTTTGTTTACTACATAAATACCGGTATTAAAAATACCTTTATCTAAAAATTGCTTTTCTTTAAATTCTATAATTCTATTCTCATTGTTTAAAAGTACTGTACCATATCTATCAAAATTTTCTGCCTCTTTAAGAGCTATTGTTAACATAGATTTTTTTTCATAATGAAAATCTATAAGTTGGTGTATATCACACAAAAAAATACTATCACCATTAAGTATCAATACATCATTTTCTGTAGTATAATCAAGAGCCTTCCATATTGCACCGCCAGTACCAAGAGGCTTATCTTCAATAGTATATACAAGGTCTAAATCTTTATACTGATTACCATAAAATTGACGGATATATTCATGTTTGTAACCTACAGCAAGCACCACTTTGTTAAATCCAAAAAACTGTAATTGATCAAGCAAAAAAGAAAGGAAAGGTTTCCCTTGTATCTCTGCCATAGGCTTTGGAATATCTTGTATTACCGTCCGCAATCGTGTACCTAATCCCCCTGCTAAAATAATAGCTTCGTGCATACCTTTTTATTTTTTTATCTCCCTTTAAAACAATTCATTTTCCACAAATTCACAAATAATATGAGCTATAGTAATATGAGCTTCTTGTATACGAGGTGTGTCGGTAGAAGGGACATTGAGCAAGATGTCAGAACAATCTTTCATTTTGCCGCCAGTAGCTCCTGTGAAACCAACCGTAAGAAATCTTTGTGTTTGGCAATATTCAAATGCTTTGATGATATTTTTAGAATTGCCTGATGTAGATAAGCCTACCAAAATACTATGCATATCCATTTTGGCTTGTGCTAAGCGAGAATATACTTCGTCATAAGAATAATCGTTTGCGACAGCGGTAAGAAAGGATGTATTCACATGTAAGGCTTCTGCAAATAAAGGCTGGCGATCTTTATAAAATCTACCTGTAAATTCGGCAGATATATGTTGTGCATCTGCAGCACTTCCTCCATTACCACAAAAAAATACTTTTCCATTTTTCTTAAATATTTCTACAATTTTTTCTGCAACTAATTGAATATTTTTCAATAAAGCTTCATCCCTTAAAATGAGTTGCTTTATTTCAATAGATTCTAATAATTTTTTCTTTGCTAATTCGATAAACTTTTCCATGATTGAACACCTTTTTTATAAAATTGAAATTGTTGTACAAAACCTTCAAACTTGGCTAATACTTTTATCACTTGATACCTTGAATTTTGAGGACAAAAGAAAAACATAAATCCACCTCCTCCTGCACCAGAGATTTTCCCTCCTGTAGCTCCTGCCGCTATCACTTTATCGTAAATATTGTTAATCATTGCATTAGAAATTCCTTCTGCCATTTGTTTTTTATGAAACCAGCCTTTATGAAGTATATTACCTATTTCAGAAAGGTTATTTTTGAGCAAAATTTCTTTCATCGTAAAAGCATCTTGTTTTACCTCATGTATAGCTTTTATAGAGGACCCCTTATTTTGCTTTATATTTTCAATCTGCTTGGAAATAATATTTCCAGACTGTCTGCTTTTATTCGTATAAAATAATACTAAATTAAATGCAAGCTCTTGCAATATTTCGTCTCTTATTCTCAAAGGATTTACAATAACACGCTTTTTTTCATAAAATTCCATAAAATTAAATCCTCCAAAAGTAGCTGCATATTGATCTTGTTTGCCTCCGGTCATTTTCAATTCTTCACGTTCTATTTCATAAGCCAAATTCGCCATATCATATTCTCCCAAAGGCAAATGCAACCATTCAGAAAAAGCACTAATCATACTCACAATAATCGTAGAAGAAGTTCCTAAGCCAGAACCCGTTGGAACATCTTTTCCCAACGTCAATCGAAAAGACAATTTCTGTTTAGGTAAAAATCTACGAATAATAGCATTATATACCCCCCTTAACAACATCGTAGAATCTTCTATTAAAGGCAATTGAGACTCTGAAATAATTTCTGCTATTTGTTCTCCCTCCTCATAAAAAATAATATACCCATTATCCAATGGTTCTATAGTCGTATAAGCAAACAAATCAATAGTAGCATTGAGTATTGCTCCACCATATTGGTCTGAATAAGGAGATACATCAGTACCTCCACCAGCTAAACCTAATCGAAAAGGAGCTTTACTTCTGTAAATAAATTTATCTCTCATTTTATCATTATTATACTGCAAAGATAGATATTATTCCAAAAATATTATATTACGGCAAATCATTAATATATGCAAAAGAGAGTATGTACAAAAATACTCAAGGAAAATAATATCTACTAGAAGTATAGAACCTTTGGATATATGTATATCTCCAAAACTATAAAGCGACTAAGAAATTTTTTGAGTTTTTGATCAATAAAACTATCTTAATAGATATTCTCTATTTTTATATTTACATTTTTTCATAATTATTTTTTGTTGATTTAGTTTATTTATTTTTACATTATTATGTATATTTTATTTAAAAAAATATTTTATTTGGATATGTACAACGAATATTTTATCTTTGATGCAAATTTTTAAGATGTATTTTTCTACTTCTTTAAGCATTGTTGTAGCTCTCTCCAAGAATAGAGTAATTGGAAAAAATAATACTTTGCCTTGGCATTTACCCATTGATTTAAAGCATTTTAAAAATATTACCTGGGGCATGCCTATTATTATGGGAAAAAACACCTACTACTCTCTTAAAAAACCCTTACAAGGAAGGTATAACATTATAGTCAGTAAACATTTAAAAGATACAAGTGACAATATTATTATCTGTAGGTCTGTACAAGAAGCTATTGAAGTTGTACATCATACTCTACATTGTAAACAATCTTTTATTATTGGTGGGAATCAGCTTTATGAGAGTACAATACATATGGTAGATAATATTTATTGTACTCGTATTGATACCAATTGTCAGGGAGATACTTTTTTCCCTACATTTGAAGATAAAACTTGGACTTTACAACACCAAGTTTCTCACAAAGCAAATATCAATAATCCTTATGATTGTATTTTTGAACATTGGAAAAAATAACTCAATATATTATGAATATTAAAATAGGCGTACTTAAAGAAAACGGGAAAGGCGAGAATAGAGTATCGCTATTGCCCGAACATGTAGTAGCTTTAAAAAAGAAAGGCATTACTGTGTTGGTAGAAAAAAATGCTGGCGAACATCTTTTAATCACTGATGATGCATATAAAAAAGCAGGTGCTACTACAACCACCAAGAAAGATGTTTTAGACAAAGCAACCATAATTCTATCTATTAGTTGTGAAAATATTCCTGCTATAAAATCAAAAATTTTGTTAGGAGTATTTCAACCCTTATCTGATCATAAATTAATGGACAAATGGGCAAAAGAGGAACACACCGTATTTAGTTTAGATATGCTTCCACGTACTACACGTGCTCAAAGTATGGATGTGCTTAGTTCTCAAGCCAATATTGCGGGCTACAAAGCTGTCTTAACAGCCGCTACGATGCTTAATAAATACATGCCCATGTTCACTACTGCTGCCGGAAGTATTGCTCCTGCTAGAGTATTAATATTGGGTGCTGGAGTAGCTGGTTTGCAAGCCATTGCTACAGCACGTCGTCTTGGAGCTATAGTAGAAGTATTTGATACACGCCCTGCAGTAAAAGAAGAAGTAATGAGTTTAGGTGCTAAATTTGTAGAAGTAGAAGGTGCTGCTGATGCCTCTCTGGCAGGAGGATATGCAGTACAACAAACTAAAGAATACAAAGAAAAACAAAAAGCTAAAATAGCTGAAGTGGTACAAAAAGCAGATGTGGTAATTACAACCGCTCAAATACCTGGTCAAACAGCACCTATCTTAATTACAAAATCCATGATAGATAATATGAAGCAGGGATCTATTATTATAGACTTAGCCTCTGCTACTGGAGGAAATACTGATCTCACAAAAGATAATAAAACTGTAGTACACGGTGGTGTAAGTATTTTTGGAAATAGTAATTTACCCTCTACTATGCCTATGGATGCAAGTAAATTATATGGTAAAAATGTACTAAACTTTTTAGATATTTTAATACCCGCTATCTCAGAACGTGGTATTGATTTTAGTGATGATTTAATAAAAGGTGCTTGTATTGTAACAGATAAAAATATTGTAAACGAACGTGTGATTAATTTAACTAAAAAATAAAAATTTATGGAACAAATATTGAATTTTATTCAACATCACCAAGATATGATTTATGTTGTCATCTTGGCAATTTTCTTGGGTGTAGAAGTAATCAGCCGTGTACCTTCAGTATTACACACTCCACTTATGAGTGGTGCGAATGCTATTCATGGCGTAGTTATCATAGGTGCCATTATTGTAATGGGCAATGCTTCTGAAGATAATTATATTGCATTAATCATAGGGTTTTTAGCCGTTATACTAGGGACTATCAATGTAGTTGGCGGATTCCTCGTTACCGACAGAATGCTTGAAATGTTTAAGAAAAAATAAAACTAAAATTATATGAGTACTTTATTAATTATTATATATCTTTTATCGTCAATAACCTTCGTGTTAGGATTAAAAATGCTTTCTCATCCTAGAACAGCAAGAAAAGGTAATTTGATAGCTGCTACAGGTATGACTGTAGCCATTTTTGCCACTATTTTTTTATACGAAAGCAATGGGCAATATTTAGGAAATTACCTTTGGATTTTTGTAGCTCTTATATTAGGGACTCTTGTAGGATGGATTGCTGCTAAAAAAGTAAAAATGACAGCTATGCCTGAAATGGTAAGCTTATTTAATGGTATGGGTGGTGCCTGTGCTGGATTAATTTCTATATCTGAGTTTATGCATATGCAACAAAATGATATTGCACATCTTCTAGCTATTATTGTAGGACTCATTATAGGATTTATTTCCTTTGCTGGTAGTATTGTTGCTTGGGTTAAGCTTAATGGTTCTTTAGGAAATATTCGTTATCCTGGACAAAAGATTATTAACAATTTGCTACTATTAGTTTTATTAGCATTATCTGTTTATTTTTTATATAATTTCGAAAACCCTAATGCTCAAATTTTATTTTATAGCATTGCAGGGTTATCACTTTTATATGGATTATTGTTCGTATTCCCTATTGGTGGTGCAGATATGCCTGTAGTTATCTCTTTACTTAATTCTTTGACAGGTATGGCAGCCGCTTGTGGTGGGTTTTTATATTATAACTGGGCAATGCTTACTGGTGGTATCCTTGTAGGTTCTGCTGGCACTATTCTTACTATTTTGATGTGTAAAGCTATGAATAGATCTTTATTCAATGTATTATTTAGTGCTATGGGTTCTAGTGGTTCTAGTGGCACAAAAACAGAAGGAGAAGTAAAATCTATGGGAGTGAGTGATGTAGCTGCATTAATGCGTTATGCTAACCAAGTAATGATTGTACCCGGATATGGTTTGGCTGTAGCTCAAGCCCAACACGTTTGTCATGAGTTAGAAAAATATTTAGAAGCTAATGATATAGAAGTAAAATATGCTATTCATCCCGTAGCAGGAAGAATGCCAGGACATATGAATGTACTTTTGGCAGAAGCTAATGTAAATTACGACAAATTATTAGAAATGGAACAAGCTAATGAAGAGTTTAAACAAACTGATGTTGTACTTATTTTAGGTGCTAATGATGTTGTAAACCCAGCAGCTAAAAATGATAAATCATCTCCTATTTACGGCATGCCTATTTTGGAAGTATTGCAAGCTAAAAATGTAATTGTGAATAAAAGAAGTATGAAGCCAGGATATGCAGGTATTGATAATGAATTGTTTTATGATACTAAAACAAGTATGTACTTTGGGGATGCAAAGCAAGCATTACAACAATTACTTAATGAAATTAAGAATATGTAATTATTGTAAATATTTACACTATAACAAAGAGAACTATTTCCTTAATTTGAAATAGTTCTCTTTGTTATATAGGTGGTAAAAATATGAATTTTGTTTAGTATTTTTATCTGTTTTTTGTTCTTCTTAAAGGAAAAATAATATCTTGAGAAGGTACAATTTTATTAAGTTCCTTTTGCATAAGTCGGTGTAACTCTTGTTGTATACTAAACGTATTGTTTGTAATTTTTTTGGACAATGTAGTGGATTTTAAGTCTTTGTATTTTGCATTGGTCATCTTCCAAGAAAAGTTATCTACTGTTCCAAAAATATCTACACCTAATTTTGGCAAAGGAAGAGGAGTTTTTAATACTGAAATATGATAGTTAAAACTATGGTCTATATTTTGTGTGCCACCTACCGATAGCTGGTATCTATCCATAGAAATTAAAAATGGGAAAATATTGATATTGCCATTTTGTAAGGCTAATGCTACCGAAATGCTATCAATATCATTTTTTGATTTATTTTTAAACATCAATATTTTAGCAATTTTTGAAAAAACTTCTCCGTCTAAAAGCACTAAATTTTTACCTGATAAATTACATGTAGCAATAGTTTCTACTAATAAAATTTCCATACTTGGCGTCATTTTTGTACTTGTTGTAAAATAACAATTGATTAACCCTTCAAAAGAGCTTGCCATAGGTAGTAAAGAATCTATATCTGGATATGTATTAATTAAGTTTTTTAATTCTATCTTTTTCATCACTAAATTAACCCAAAGATGAGCTAACTTTTTACTTGTATCTGCTTTATAGGCTAACTTTATATCCATTCTACCAGATTCGTTAGTAAGATGAAAATTACTTAAAAATAAGTGTTGGTCCTTAATTTCTACATTGCCATCTAATTGACGTAATAAACTTTTTCCTATAGGAAGACTATCAATATCTACAGACATGTTAAAACTAATATTTTTTGGAATTACCACTACTTCCGTTGGCTTTTGAGTAGTGTCTATTTGAGGAGTATTAAAAAAATCAGTATCGCCATCAGTATTAGGAGCTTTGAAAGAGGTGTTTGCTTGGGAAAAGGCAGCCATCAATTCATTGGCATCTACAAACTGAGATTTTATAGATAGCTCTAAACCTAGTATCCCTGTATTCAACATAGCACGTTTAAAATTTTTAACAGAGCCAGTTACATTAAAATCTGATTTCCCTAATTTAATATCTACATTTTTAAGCTCTATGGTACGAGAATTTATAGCTATACTTTTTTGGGCTATTGTTAAAGGAAGAGGTAATGCTTGTAATCGCATTCTTAGTCTATTAAAATTAAAAGTTCCTTCATAAGCAAACTGCTCTATAAACTTCTGCCCTACATCTGTATTAGTATCTTTTGAAGAAACATAAGCAATCAAAGCGTTAATTAATTCTTTTGTAGACATATCTCTTAATCGCTCTAAGTTACGTTGTTTTCTTGCTTGTAAGGAAGTATCTAGAGGTTGTTCTTTTTGTGTTTCTCGTATAGCGGTTAATTTTTTCTGGGATTGACGTGGTTTTATAGAAAAAATAGTTTCTATGTTTAATAATAGAATACCATTGCCACCACCTCTATAACTAAGGGTATCAGAAGTAAGTTTCGTTGTCAGTATGGGTGAATTTTTTTTCTCAGGGTTGGGTGCTATTTTTATTTTAGCAGTAGTTTCTGAAGAACGTATAACTAATTTCTCAGAAGGCCTTCTAAAACGTAATCCTTTAAACTTTAACAGTGCCATAGCACCACTCACTTCATGGTTTATTTTACCTTCTAATTTGCATCCTGTATAAAGTTTTCCTAGTGTAGCAAGATATTGGTTTTTATATTTAAAATAGAGGCTATCTAATCTTAAACTTACTCTAAACAAAGCTTGTCCTGAATTAAAACGTGAGTCTTCTACTTGCGAACCAAACTTTAACATAGCCAAATCTATGGCTATATCCAAAGAATCTTCAGGATGATTTATTTTTATGGAATCAATACTAATAAGACCCTCCATTTTTGCTAGTGCTGGATTAAGACTAATTATATCCTGCAAGGCAAAATTTCCTTTTACATTGACCTTTACATTGCCTGTTGTCTGGTATTCCAAACTATTACGAAAAAGATATTTTAATTTTTGTAGATTAAAGTTTACAAATACACTTGCATCAATAAGTGGGTTTTGGGTGAATCTTTTTACATTGCCTTGTATGGCTATTTTACCCAAGTCACCAATATACTTAAGTTTTTTTATTTTAAGGAAAGAAGAACTTAAATCATTAAGTTGTAAATGACTAAATAAAGATAAACTAAAGGTATCTACTTTTAGTTTATTAAGATTCATCTGTAAATGACGTATATTTAAATTAGAAGTAATAAGAGGAAGAGAGTTTGAAGAATAACATCCCGAAATTTTCCCATCACAATGCAAGTAACCTTTTTTTATATCTACCTTAATATCTGAAGTAATATATCGTTCTAAGGCTGTTGTATAAATAGAATAAAGTGGTATTTCTTTGAGTTCAAATTGTAGAGTTGGGGAATAACCAGAATCTGTAATAGAGACATTGCCTTGTAAGTGAAAAGCAATATCATTTACTTTTATGGTAGCATTATTAAAAAGAATATTATGGTTTATGCGTTCATATTCTGCATTCAATAAAAGGTCAACATGAGAATTTTTTAAATACTTTCTTTTTGCTAAATCTACATTAATATTTTGTATTCTAGTAATTAAGTTTAATTTTACCCTTGAAGAATCACCATCCGAAGAAATATTAAGTTTCAAATTTGGAAAAATTAAATGTAAACCTGAGCTAAGATGCTCATAGCTTACAGAATCTAATATAAAATTTGCATCCAAGCCGCTATTGCCTAAAAGGTTACCATTTCCATCAATAGTAGATTCTAGGTTTGCTAAATGAGCTTTAATACTTTTATCCTGATAGTTTAGATTATTTAAATCTAAGTTTATTTTTGATAATAAATTTTTTTGAATAAAGGAACCTTTTAGTTTTACATCAGCATCTTCTATATGTAGTTTTTGATTAGCACGAAAATCTTGGAATACAATTTTCCCTGAACGAATATATATCCTCTGTATATCTACAGCATTAAAAATATCTGACAAAGGGTCAGAAGAGGTATCTTTTTGTTTTATATCATTTTTACTATTGTTGGAAAAAGTAAAAATATCCCAATTTAATTTTCCTTTTTCATCAAAAGAAACTTTTGTAATACCACCAAAAAGATCTAATCTATCAATAATCAAATCTTTTCTTAGTAAATAGGCTGTAAGATTTAATTTTGCCTTCCCACCATTGACATATAATAAGGTATCTTGATTATTATTTTTTGCCAGTATTTTAGTCTGCCCAAATTTTAAAGAAAGAAAGGGATAGGTAGAAAAATAATGTAGCTCTACATTATCAATATTAACATCTGCATTTATATAATAATTGAGAGCTTTGTTGCAAATCTCGGTCAGTTGTTTCTGAGAAAAAAAAAAGTAGCCTATAAGGCAAGATACAAGAATCAGAAGGGCAAAGAATGAACCTAAACAAATCCATAATATTTTAAGCCATCTTTTTTGTTTTATAGGTTTTATATTTTCCATTTTAAAATATTTAATATTTTTCATTTTTAGAAATATTATTTCTATATTTATCTAAAACATTTTGTAAACTTTGCTTAGTATTGTATTACTTGCTCTTGAATATTGCTAGGGATTGCACTAAATTCGTATTGTTGATTTCTTAATTGTGGAATAAATCCTGCTTCAAAAATGCTTTTTTGCATATTTGAATAAGTAAATCTATGTGTTGCTCCAGCTACACTAACTACATTTTCTTCTATCATAATACTTCCCCAATCATTAGCTCCAGCATGCAAGCAAAGCTGTGCTGTTTGTTTGCCTACGGTAAGCCAAGAGGCTTGTATATTTTTAATATTTGGTAATACAATTCGTGAAAGTGCAATCATGCGTATGTATTCTTCGCTAGTAATTTTTTCGGGTGCTTTTTTTTGTTTTTCTAAAAGAGTTCCATCACTTTGAAATGTCCAAGGAATAAAAGCAATAAACCCCGTAGCCTCAGGTGGTTTTCGTACTTGTATTTCTCTTATTTTTATCAAATGTTCAAAACGTTCTTCAAGAGTTTCTATATGACCAAACATCATAGTAGCTGTGGTTGTTAATCCCTGTAAATGTGCTTCATGCATAATTGTAAGCCATTCTTCTGCATTGCATTTCCCTGTAGATATTATTTTTCGTACACGATCTACAAGAATTTCTGCACCTGGTCCGGGAAGACTATCCAAACCCGCCTCGATAAGTGCTTTTATGGCTTCTTTATGAGATACCTTACTTACCTTACAAATATGAGCTATTTCAGGCGGACCCAATGCGTGAAGCTTTAACGTAGGATAAAGTTTTTTTAGCTCTTTAAACAAGTTGGTATAATAATCCAATCCCAATTCTGGATGATGTCCTCCCTGCAACAAAAGTTGCTCCCCTCCATACTTGAAGGTTTCTTCTATTTTTTGTTTGTAGGTATCCATATCTGTAATATAAGACTCAACATGTCCAGGAATACGATAAAAATTACAAAACTTACAATTCGCAATGCATACATTGGTTGTATTAATATTACGATCTATAATCCAAGTTACTTTTTCGTGGGGAACTAATTTTTTGCGCATTTCATTTGCCACAAACATTAATTCTGTTAAGGTTGCCTTTTGGTATAAAAATAAGGCTTCTTCTTTTGATAAAAATTCTAACGCCAAGGCTTTGTGATATAATATTTCTATGTTCATATTAGTTTACAAAAATACCCTTTTTAAATAAAATACAAGATTAGTTATTCTAACAAATTTTTTCTTTAACCCAAAACGTACAAAAATAAATTAGCAAAATTTGTATTTCTATATAGCTATTAAAAACCTATTCTATGTAAAAGAAGGCTTTAAATCTTTTCAAGATATATAATTTCTCTTCTCTTTATTTAATTATTGATAGAGGTTAGGAATTATAGGTTTTTTTTGGTAAATTTGTTAGCTTAATTATTGTATAATAAGAATTATCAGATAAGATGGAAGAGATAAATTATGTGGCTCAAAATATATTACCTATTAATATAGAAGAGCAAATGAAAACTGCCTACATAGATTATTCTATGTCTGTAATTGTTGGAAGAGCTTTGCCTGATGCTAGGGATGGTATGAAACCAGTGCATCGTCGTATACTTTTTGCTATGAAGGAGTTGGGTATTTCATACCATAAAGCACATAAAAAATCTGCTCGTATTGTAGGGGAAGTTTTGGGTAAATATCATCCACATGGAGATACTGCTGTGTATGATGCTATGGCTCGTATGGCTCAGGATTGGAGTATGCGTTATACACTTATTGACGGACAAGGTAACTTTGGTAATCAAGATGGGGATGGTCCGGCTGCTATGCGTTATACAGAAGCTCGTTTACAAAAACTTGCTGAGCAAGCAATGACAGATCTGGAGAAGAATACGGTAGATTTTCAATTTAATTTTGATGATACCCTTAAAGAACCTACAGTTCTTCCTACACGTATCCCGCAATTGCTCATTAATGGTTCTTCGGGTATTGCCGTAGGTATGGCTACCAATATGATGCCCCATAATTTTACAGAGGTGATAGATGCTTGTATTGCTTATGTAGAGAACAAAGACATTAGCATAGATGATCTTATGAAATATGTTAAAGCTCCAGACTTTCCTACAGGAGGTATTATTTTTGGGATAGAAGGTATTAAACAAGCCATGCATACAGGAAGAGGAAAAGTAGTTCTTAGAGGGAAGGTTACTATTGAATCAAAACCTAATGGTCATGAACAAATTATAATTTCAGAAGTACCCTATCAGGTAAATAGAGATCAACTTTGTAATCATATTGGAGAGTTAGTCAATGGTAAAAATATAGAAGGTATTTCAAACATTAATAATGAATCTAATAGAAGAGAAGGTACACGTATTGTAATAGATGTAAAACGTGATGCTATGGCAAGTCTTATATTGAATCAACTTTATAAGTATACAGAATTGCAAACTTCTTATGGGATTAATAATGTTGCCTTAATAGATGGAAGACCTAAAACTTTAAACCTAAAAGAACTGATAGCAGAATTTATTAGATTTCGACATGAGGTAGTTTTTCGTAGAACTAAGTTTGAACTAGCGGAATCCGAAAAACGAGCACATATTCTACAAGGATATATGATTGCTATCAATAATTTGGATGCTGTTATAGCGCTTATCAAAAAATCTCCTAATCCTGAAACTGCAAAAGCAGGGTTAATAGCTGAATTTGAAATGAGCGAAATACAAGCAAAAGCTGTTCTTGAACTTCGATTACAACGGCTTACAGGAATGGAAATTAATAAAATTAAAGAAGAATATGATAATATTTTAAAATATATTGCAGAACTTAAATATATCTTAGAACATGAAGAAAAACGTTTTGCTATTATCAAAGAAGAGTTAATTGAAGTTAAAGCAAACTTTGGAGATCAAAGAAAAACGGAGATACAATATCTTGCTAATGAAATTAGCATAGAAGATTTAATAAAAAAAGAAGATGTAGTCATTACAATCTCACATTTAGGATATATTAAACGTACCTCTATAGACGAATATAGATCCCAAAAACGTGGAGGTAGAGGGTCCAAAGGCGCCCGCACTCGAGAAGAAGATTGGGTAGAACATTTATTTATAGCATCTACTCATAATACCTTACTTATTTTTACAGAACAAGGTAGATGTTATTGGATAAAAGTATACGAAATACCAGAAACCGATAAGATTGCTCAAGGCAGAGCTATACAAAATCTTTTACAATTAGCTCCAGAAGATAATATACGAGCGGTTATTAATGTACCTACATTAAATGAAGAGGAGTTTATAAAGAATCATTATGTTGTATTAGGCACCAAAAGAGGTTTAGTAAAAAAAACAGCACTGAGTGAGTTTTCTCGTCCTAGACAAACAGGAGTTAATGCGATTACCATTTTAGAAAATGACCAACTATTGGAGGCTTTACTTACCGATGGGAATTCAGAAATTATGATGGCATTAAAACAAGGAAAAGCTATTAAATTTAAAGAAAATAATGTGCGATCTACAGGTAGAGGAGCTCAAGGTGTAACGGGCATAGATATGGATGATAATGATGAAGTTGTGGGAATGATTGCTGTAAGTCAAGAAAAAAATAGAAATGTATTAGTGGTATCAGAAAAAGGATTTGGAAAACAAACACCTATTAGTGAATATCGCTTACAAAAACGTGCAGGTAGTGGTGTAAAGACCATTAATATTACAGAAAAGACAGGTACACTTATGGGTATTATTGATATAGCAGATAATGAAGATTTAATGATTATTTGTAAATCAGGTATTGCTATTCGTATCAAAGTAACAGAAATAAGAGAAGTGGGAAGAGCTACACAAGGAGTACGTCTTATCAAAATAAGTAATAATGATCAAATTGCGGCTATCACTCGTGTTGTTATTGAAGAGGAGGAAGAAAATACCGAAGAAGTTGATATTTCTGAAAATGTAGAAGGAGAAAATATTGAAAAATAAATACCTTAATTTATCAACAAATTTTTATTTTTGTAAATAAAAAAATATAAATATATATGAAGAAAATTATTTTATCTATTGTAGGTTTTGGCTTAATAATGGCTATACACGCACAAAACTTTTACAAAGTAGAAGATGCCCTAAATAATAAAAAATATGCAGAGGCATTGCTACGATACCAGGTATTGAAATCTAAAGATACTAAAAATAAAATGCAAACTAATCCAGATGCGTATTATTGGTTAGGAATGATTTATCAAAAGCTCAGCGACACTCTTAGTCTTGCTTCAGAAATAGCAGAAGTAAAGGATTTGAATTTAGTATTGGAATCTCTAAATCAATTTAGAACATGCCTTATTATAAATCCTAAATATCCGGCATTAAAGCTTGTACAAGGACAACCCTTATATAATATGTATGCTAAATCTTTTCAAAATGGTATAGATCAGTATAATGAAAAAAATCTTGATAAAGCTATTCAATACTTGGTATTGGCAGATTCTGTAAGTAAGTTTATTTTTAATAATAAATTTGGCTTGTCTGCATTAGATACTCAATTATGTTATTATACAGGATTAGCACATGTAAATGCAATAACACAAAAAGATTCTTTAAAAGCAGCATATCATAAAATAGAGGCAGAAAAATATTTTGCAATACTTGCTAACGCGAAAGTAAAGCAAGGAATGAAAGATGTTTCTAAGTGGGTATTATCAGTAGCTATAAATGATAAAAATGAAGATTGGTTTAACAGGTATCTTTCATTTGTAAAAGAAATGTATCCTGAGGACAATAATTTATGGGATGAGTTTGAGACGGAGTTTTCTATAAAGAGTGCTGGTAATGATAAAATGAAAGTTATAGAAACTTACAAAACATTACAACAAAAAAATCCAAATGACTATACTTTTTTTTATAATGAGGCGGTAGAAATTTTTGATTTTTTAGTTCAAAATATGGATAAATTTGATAAATTTTTACCTGAAATGCAGCGTGCTGCAAATGAATCGTTTAAACTAAAATCTGATGCTTACCAACCGTTATTTTTAATACAAAAAATATATATGGGAAAAATAGATTCATATGGTGATTCTATACGTAGAATACAAAAAATGCAAAGAGAAATTACTGCAAAATATGCTAAAGCAGCAAAAGGGAGTTCTCAAGAAAAAGAAAAAAACAAACAACTTGTTAGTGGGAAAGCTCAAATAGCAAAGTATGAAGCACTACAAAAAAAATATGCACAAGAAGCATTACCTATTAGTTTGCAGTTAGATAAATATTTTGAATCAAAAATAAATTCTCTACAAAATAAAGATAAAGCTATGTATAGAGAAACATTAGATAATTTAGGTAGTTTTTATGAACTTCTTAAAGATATAGATAACGCTGATAAATATAGCCAAAAGAGTAATAAAATTAAGTAACTGTTTCTCTTCTTTATGTAGAATAGGGTAATACTTTGTAGGTATTATCCTATTTCTTTATAAAAGTGAAAGAATAAAGTTCTTATATTTTCCTTTTTTGATATTCTAAACAAGCTTTTACAAAAGCTACAAATAAAGGATGTGGGTTTTCTACAGTACTTTTTAGTTCAGGGTGAAATTGGGTAGCTATAAAAAAAGGATGATCTTTTATTTCTACAATTTCTGCTAATTCTGTAGTAGGATTTTTCCCACTAATTAAAAGCCCATTTTTTTCTAATTCTTGTAAATATTTATTGTTCAATTCATAACGATGCCTATGTCTTTCAGAAATAAAGGATTGCTTATATATTTGGTAGGCTAAAGTGTTTTCTTTTAATTCACATTGGTAGGCACCTAAACGCATAGTTCCTCCTTTTATTACTTGCTCTTTTTGATTTGCCATCATATCAATTACCGGGTATTTTGTATTCGGATTAGCTTCGGTTGTCATAGCTTCTTTGTACCCTAATACATTACGAGCAAATTCTACTACACACATTTGCATACCAAGACAAATACCTAAGAAAGGAATTTTATACATACGAGCAAATTGGATAGCACTTATTTTTCCCTCCATTCCCCGCTCTCCAAATCCGGGAGCTATGAGTAAACCATCCAGATTTTTCAATAATATTGTTTTTACCTTATGCAAACACTTTATTTCTTCATCTATATTTTCTGGTGTTAGCAATCTACTTTGTATAGGATACACATTTACCTTACATTCATTAGTTGTACCGGCGTGTATAAAAGCTTCAAGAATAGATTTGTAAGCATCTTGCAATTCTACATATTTTCCTATTAGTCCTATATGAATTTCTTTTTTAGGATGAAAAAGCTTATCTAAAAAATTATTCCATTTTTCTAAATTAGGATTTTTATTATTTATAATATTTAATTTTTTGAGTACTATTTTATCTAGTTTTTCTTGCATCATGGCAAGAGGAACACTATAAATACTTTTAGCATCTATAGCCTCTATCACAGCATCTGGTTGTACATTACAAAATAATGCAATTTTACGTTTAACATCATTATCTAAAGAATGTTCCGTACGACATACAATAATATCAGGCAATAATCCATTTTGTTGTAAAGTACGTACACTATGTTGTGTTGGTTTTGTTTTCAATTCTTTTGCTGCATTAAGAAAAGGAATAAGTGTAAGATGAATAATTACACAGTCATTTGCTGGCAACTCCCATTGTAGTTGACGAATAGATTCTATAAAAGGTAAAGATTCTATATCACCTACAGTACCCCCTATTTCGGTAATAATAATATCGTATTTTTTTTCACTTTCAAGCATACAAAAACGACGCTTAATTTCATCAGTAATATGAGGTACTACTTGAACGGTTTTTCCTAGATAATCTCCTTTACGCTCTCTATCAATTACGGTTTGATAGACACGCCCTGTGGTTACATTATTAGCTTGACTTGTAGGAATATTAAGAAAACGTTCATAATGTCCTAAATCTAAATCTGTTTCTGCTCCGTCATCTGTTACATAACACTCTCCGTGTTCATAAGGGTTTAATGTACCAGGGTCAATATTGATATAGGGATCAAATTTTTGAAGAGTAACCTTTAGCCCCCTTGCTTGCAATAATTTTGCCAAAGAAGCGGCAATAATTCCTTTACCTAGAGAAGAAGTAACTCCCCCTAAAACAAATATATATTTTGTATGATTCATAACACTATAATAGAAATATTAAAAGTGACCCTTTACAGTGTAAGGTCATGCAAAACTAATAGATTATTTTTTAATTAGGGAATAACAGATATTTTCTTTAATAAAACATTTATGTTATGAAATTGAATCAATTCTTATGGTTATGGTTTTTATATTTTGCCTATTCTACTAATGGAATGGATACGGTTTTATTTAAGATTAAATACTCAAGAAAGTAAATTTTTAAATGATGTCATCAATTAAATTAGGTAAGGATGGAAATTTATCAGAAATAGAGGCTATAAAATTGTATGATGGCGGTACAGACGCTATCCAAAAAATTTCTTTATCGCTTTGTCCCAGTAGCCTATATGTCTTCTTTTCCTCCAAACAAGATGGCTCCTAATCCTACTTATCCTATCTTAAAATCAACATCAAAAGTATCTAAACAGGAACTCAAATTAATTGCTAATCAAAAACTTTTTCCAGGTATTAATTATTTTTGGATTAGCATACAGACGAAATAATCTACTTCCTTATATAGTAAAATTATTGCTACTAGTGTTTCTATATCGTTAGATAATAAACCTACAAAAATAGAAACAGTATCACCTAAAGGTATTGAACATCTTGTGGGTGTAGGGATAAGACATGCCGGTGGTGATGGTTCAAATGCTTATCGTATTCCTGGTTTAGTAATCATACAAAAGGAGATATAGCTAGGTATATATGATGTTCTGTATAATAGTAGTTTAGATTTACAAGAACATATTGATATAGGATTGAGACGTAGCACAAATGGGAGGAAAATGAAACTCCCTTTATCTTTTGGTGAATATGGTGATCTTCCGGCTACACAAAATGAAATCAACTACCCTTCTATTCTTGTAGATTCAAAAACCAATAGCATTTGGATAGCTGCTTTATACTCACATGGAATAGGAAAAAATCATACAGGACAATTACCAAGAGCTTGGATGACGGCAAAACATGGACGGAACATAAATCTTCACGCAAACTTTTACCCAAATCTATCTATATGGCAAGTTTGATTAATCTGAAAGCAGAAGATAATATCTTAAATCAAGATATATTAATCTTTTCTAATCCAAGTACAACTAAAAGTCAGCATAGAATTACTATCAAGATTAGTTTAGATAAGGGTAATACCTGGACACCTCAACATCAAATACTATTAGATGATAGATAAAAGCAGTATAGCCCCCAAATGATATTTCAAGCTATTAAAATTAAAGATATTGTGAAATAAAAAGAGTATAAATATTTTATTTTTTACCAAATTGGTTTACTTTGTTATTAAAAATCCTATATATGTAAAAAATAAACCAATAGTTATAGAGCTTGCTATATAAACAATGGCATATATAATTTGTTTATTTAAAAACAAACTTATTATTTCAGAAGAAAAAGCAGAAAATGTAGGAAAACCTCCCATAATACCTACACAAGCAAATAGTACCCAGTGCATGGTAAGAGCCTGTTTGTAAAAAGCTTCATATAATAAACCAATCCCCAAGCAACCTATTATATTAATGATAAAAGTACTTAATACGAAAGAAATAGAGATATAGGAAAAGTGTTGTTTTATAATTACAGATACTAAAAACCGAAAAATTCCTCCAATAAAACTAACAATTCCAACTAAAAGAATATATTTTATATTCATACTACTTTTTCTTCAAAAATAATGTCCATAAATTAAAAGTACTTTTTTGATGACAATCAATAAAAATATTTTGACTGCTGAAAAATATGTGCAGGTTTTTTTTCCATTAATTCCTGCAATGACATAGTATGATTTTTCATATATGAGGATACTATTTGAAGACCTACCCAAGAGCCTATATTACCCGGAGAATGTTGACCTATATTTTGAGTAAAAGGAGCTTCTCCCAAATACATACGTATGATTTCTGGGTCTTTGGTATACATATTTTTATTTTGAGCTAAAATATATTTCCACAACTCTGTTTCATTGGATTGACACCAAATCAGTTGTTCTTTAGAATATTGAGTGATAATGGTATCTGATATGTTGGGTAATAATTTTTTTAGTACGTACCAATACCTACCTTGTACAATGATTTGTTCAATAAATGAAAAATGTTCACTTTCTATAGGGTATAAATCTCTCAATTCTTGGTCTATACACATACGTACCATATATTCAGAAGAAAATCGTTTCGAAATATATGTGGGGAATATGGAAGAGAAGCCCGTATGTTTATAATATGAAAAATCTTTTCCCAAAAACATTTGTAGCCCGATTCCTAAAATATCTTTTGGAAATATGGCTACTCCTAATCCGTTAAACGAAGCTATGTAGGTGTATACATTAGGAGTAATAAATTGAGGAAAATAATACTTCAAATGTTGGAATCCTTTGTATAGTTGTATTTTTTCAAGACTAAGATTACCTAGTTTCTTTCGGCTACTATCATATAAAGGTTTGTATATACGAATAAAATTTTTTATTGCTTTATTTTGTATTTGAGTTGTTTGAAAAGAAGTATCAAACTGTAGAATATAATATAGGTAATAAGAAGTAAAAAGAGGATATTGATTTGATAGTTTTTCCATAGATGAGGCTATCTCTATAGTGTCCATACTAAAAAATAAACTATCAAATCTTACTACTTTATAGTTTAAATGTATTTTTTGAATTTCTTGTTCTGTTTGATTACAACTTATGATAATAAGAAAAACAAATATTATCCTCAATATTTTTTTCATATAGCAATTATTGTTCAAAAAAATATTTTTATAATAAACAAAAGAATTACTTTTTATATTTAGTTTTAATATTTTCTACTTTTTGACGATTACGTTGCATTTCTTCTAACCGTACTTGAAATCCTGATTTCTTTTTTATTTTTTTCTTATTAAGTTGTACTTGTACATGAATTTTTTCTGGAGAAATAATCCATTTTTGTATAACAAATTGTATAAGAATCGTAATGGTATTAGATACCGCATAATACCAAGTAAGAGCGGCAGGCATGGAGTTAAACACAAAGAAAAAAACGATAGGAAAGATATAAGGCATATATTTCATCATCTTAGCATTCATGTCATTTCCTACGGTGGGTGTAGTATTCATCATACCAAAAAAACTAAGAAGGAAGCTTGTGGCTACATATATTAAAGTGAACAAGCTTAAATGGTCGCCTATGATGGGAAGATTATGAAAGTTCCATATAGAATCATAGGTTGCTAAATCAGCAGCCCACCAAAATGCCTCTCCTCTCATTCCTATATCTCCCATAAAAAAAGCATATAGAGAAATAAATATAGGCATTTGTAAAAGAGCAGGAATACACCCACTTATAGGATTTACACCAGCTTCTCGGAAAAGGTTCATTTGCTCCATAGCAAACTTCTGTTGGTCGCTACCACATTTCTTTTTTAGCTCTTCTAAATCAGGTTTTAATACCTTCATTTTTGCACCACTCAAATAGCTTGAATAAAGCAAAGGAGAGGTTATCAAACGTATAATGATTGTAATTATAGCTATAGCTAACCCAACATTAAGAATATATTGCCTAATAAAATCAAATAAAGGTAATACAAACCATCTATTAATATACTTAACAAAGGCAAATACTCCGCTACCTAAATCTACAATATTCTCCATACCATTATTATATTTTTTCAAAATATTATAATCATTAGGTCCGTAGAAAATCTGAAACTTCATTTCATTCCCTTGTACTTTTTTTTGAAGAGTAGCATACATTTCTCCTATTAAATGGGAGGCTGTATCTTGAGGTACCTTGAGTTTGAAACTTACATTACTAAAGTTACCATTCTTTGAAAGAAATGTACTATTAAAAAATCGTTGGTTATAACAAAGCCATTCTATAGGATATTCTATTTGTTCATTCATTGTATTGGTGGCTCTTTCAAAATCATAGCCTTTATTTTTGTTATAATATCCTATCTTTGAATTTTCCAAATCATAAGTCAAATTGTTTTCTACTTGGTCATTAATTACTAAAAAATTAAAAGTCATATCTTTCCCTAGTAAAGAGGTTAAGTCATGGTTAGAAATTATATCAAAGTCTATCAAATAACTTTTTGAAGAAATAGTATATACATGTTTTAATTCTTGAGTTCCAACAGTGTAAGTAAAAACTATTTGAATACTACTGTCGGGAAGTATTTTATGAGAAGATGGTGTGTAATAACAATTGGTATTGAGGACTATATTATTTTTTTCATAAATATTATAGCTTATAGGTCTGTAATCATAAGAAATTGGGATATTAGGATTGTCTAAATTATGATATTTTTTAAGAATCACATCCTTTATACTACCCCCTTTTGTCGAAAAAACCAGTTTTAACAATTCATTTTCAATAGTAATAAAAGAATCTTTCACTATAGTAGCAGAGGCATTATTGTTCTCTATGGAAGGAGCTTGCTCTAATGCCGAAGAAGAGGTTGTTGGCACTGTGGAAGAAAGGTTTGCTAGTTGATTTATTTTTGCTTGCTCAGCTATTTGGGTTTGTTCGTAAGAAGCATATATAAAATAACCTACCACTAAAGCAATCATTAATGCATATCCTATAATTTTATTTCTATCCATATAAATAATAATTTCAAATAAAAAGAGTTAAAAAATTTGCTCAAAGATAGTTGAAATATTATGAAGTTTCACTAATTTTAAAGGTGAAAGGTAAATATTATTTTTTTAGGTTATTTATTAAACTTTTTTATCCTATAATATTTATTTCGATAGATAATGTGATTTTTGTAGCTTCAAAAAAACTCTTTTTTATAAGGTGTATTGTTTGTAGAATATTTGTAGGGTTTGTTGTACCATAATTTATTAGTATCAGTGCATGATATTTCCATACTCCTACATTATTAATTTCTTTGACAAACCATTCTTGATTTTCATTTTTAAATCGCCACCCTAATTTTTCTAAAATATGACCAGCAGCTATTTTATAAGTTTCCTCTTCTTGAACTTCTTTATCATTTGGAAAAAATGGCAGAGCGGGATAGTTTACCAATAATTCTTTCAACTTTGTACCTTTTACTATAGGATTCACAAACAAACTCCCATTAGTGCCATATTCTTCTATATTAGGGAGTTTTTCGGTACGAATATATTTTACAGCTTCACATAATTGTTGTATGGTATATGGTTCCTGTCCCCAGCTTGCCAATATGTTTTTAATAGTTCCATAATCTATATTATTAGTAATATTAATATTTTCCTCATTCGCCTTTTTTAATTTAATGCCCACAGCTGTAATAATGAAAAGTTCTCCTGCTTGTATTTTGGATTTAAAAATACTTGTTCTATATCCAAAATTACAATCTTGTTTTTTATATTTTTTAAATTGTGAAGTATTTAAATCAAATATTTCTACCCATTCGCAAATATCAGAGAAGCTCCTACCATAAGCTCCTATATTTTGTATTGGGGCAGCTCCTACGTTACCGGGTATAAGGGTAAGGTTTTCTATATCTCCTAAGTTGGCTTCATATACAAAAAAATCTACCAAATCGGACCAATCTTGTCCTGCTTCTGCTTGCCAATATTCATGAGTTTCTGTATTTTTATATTGGATAGCACCTATATTTTTCATGCTGATAACCATGCCATTATAATAGGTTTCAGAAAACAAGGTATTGGCACCTTTTCCTAAAACTATTTTTTTTTGTGTATGCTTAAATTCTTTAGTTTGACATAAAGAAAATAAATCATTTTTATTAGTTATCTCTACAAAATATTTTACTTCATGGGGTATTTTCCACGTAGTCAGATTTGGTACATAGGCATTTTCTATTATTTTAAAGCTCATTTTTTTATGGTCACGTTAAGCAAATATACAATTTTTCTATTCTACAATACTTAATCATAAGGTTAAACTATTTACTTTTTTCTTGCAAAAAGTAGTATTACCTTTATTCTTTATATCGTTTTTTATAGATTATAAATTATGAAAAAAGTAGCCTAAATATTTCAAATAGCTTGTGGTAAACTCTAATTAATACTATTCTTATAGTACCTTCTTGATAAAATATATTTAAGAACCTTTATGAAAGAATATAAATTTTATGATTATGAATTAAAAAGCATAATCCATAATATATTTTTTTAAAAATTTATTGTCTGTTTTTAATATTTCTTTATTCGTTCCTTCCCATTCTTTTTCCCCCAGGCGTAGATACATTACTCGTTCTCCAATATCCATAACCGTTTTCATATCATGACTGACAATCAAGGTTGTTGTTTTATATTCCTTAGTAATGTTAAAAATCAGTTCGTCTATTACTCTAGAAGTTTGAGGATCTAATCCAGAGTTAGGTTCATCACAAAATAAATATTTAGGATTTAGAACAATAGCTCTTGCCAAAGCTGCTCTTTTTTTCATTCCACCACTTAAAGAGCCAGGATACTGGTTGATAGCTTTTGTAAGATGTACTTCTTCCAACACTTTTTCTATACGCCTCATCTTTTCTTGTTCAGTAAATGTTGTGTGCATATCCAATACAAATAGTATATTATCTTTTACTGTCATACTATCAAACAAAGCTCCTCCCTGAAACAACATGCCTATTTTTTGAGAGTGCATACGTTTTTGTTTTTCACTCATAATAGATACATGATTATTATCAAAATAGATATCTCCACTATCAGGAGTTAATAATCCCGTAAGACATTTTAAAAATACACTTTTACCACTACCACTAGTACCGATCAAAACGTTACATTTTCCCATTTCAATCTCCCAATTTATACCTTTTAAAATTTTTGTATTTCCAAACGATTTTTTTAAATTTTTTATCGTTATCATAGTTTACAAAAATAAGTAATAAAAGTTTTTTATAAATAAGATTTATTTGATTCTGAATAGTTTGTGGATATTTTTGAAGGTTTATTAATTATCAATACAAATTCTCCTTTACATTGGTTTTCATGGAGTTCTTGTAGATTTTTTAAGGAACTTCGTATATGTTTTTCATGGAGTTTAGAAATCTCTTTACAGATACATATTTCCCTTTCTGCTTCAAAATAGGCTAACAGTTCTACAAGTAATTTTTTTAAACGATGAGGTGCTTCATAAAGAATAATAACATTATCTTGTTGTGCAAGAAATTGAAGCCTGGTTCTTCTACCTTTTTTAGTAGGAAGAAATCCTTCAAAAAAAAATCTATCTATAGGAAAACCACTTGCTACTAGTGCAGGAACAAAGGCTGTAGCTCCGGGTAGGCAATTTACCGAAATATTATTTTGTACACAATGATTTATTAACAAATACGCAGGGTCCGATATACCAGGAGTACCCGCATCCGTAATCATTGCAAGATGCTTACCTTTTTTTAAAAAATCTATAAAATGGGATACTTTTTGATGTTCGTTATGTGCATGAAAAGGTAATATTTTTGTAGTAATGTCATAATGTTTTAAAAGTGTACCAGAATGGCGAGTATCTTCTGCAAGTATAATATCTACCTGTTTTAAAGTATCCAACGCTCTTAAAGTAATATCTCCCAAATTTCCTATAGGTGTAGGTACAATATATAATTTACCCTGACACATATTATTTAGTTAATTTTTATGCTTGTCCATATTTCAATATTTCCATTCTGTTTCATAGTAAGAGGTTTTCCTATTTCATTAACTCCTGCTTGTGGAAATTGTCGATATATATATTCTACACTATTATTTTTTTCACTATGAATAGTGCCTATGGATAATCCAAATTGCTGTAATATCATTTTTGCCTCCTCCACAGAAAGCCCAATTAAGTTAGGCACCTCTTGTTGATTTACTTGGAAACTGCCACTACTTACAACTAAGGTAATACCAGCATTTTTATTAAGCTGTTTACCTTCTGCTATAGGCTTATTTTTATATAATTGTTTTAATACAATATACTTAGCTTCATCGCTTGCTTGCCAAAGTGTATCTCTGACGTTTAAATTTTGAAGACGAATCATATATACAGCATTCGACAACCCTAATCCAACAACATTAAGCATTTGTATAGGCACCTCTTTTTTTGATGATATAGAGAGCATTATAGTACGCCCTTTTTTTACTTTCATTTTTGAGTCTGGATATTGAGATATTACTGTATTATCAGGCAAGGTGCCATTATTCAATGTATCTATTACATTATACATAAGTTCTAATTTTTGTAGTATAATTTTAGCTTCTTCTATACTTTTATTTTGTAATATAGGCACCTCTACTTCTCTAAATTTTTTTACACTATAGGATAAATACAACATAAAAAACAATATACCTATAAAGATAAATAAAAATGGATAAGTAAAAGGCAACCACCACCAACGATTAGTTTTTTTTGCCTCTATATTTGGCACTAAAAAACGATTAAAAAGATAAAGAATTTTTTTTATCATTTTGTTTTTTATTTAAGTGATTGCTGAATAATAGTATTAAAAAAATCGCCTTGTGAAATATTTAAATAGTTGATTTGTTGAGGTACTATACTAGTAGAAGTAAATCCTGGTATTGTATTTATTTCTAAAAAATAAGGTAGCTGTTTTTTCTCATGCCAGATTATTTCCATTCTTACAATACCTTTACATTGAAGAGTGGTATATATTTTAGAAGCACATTCCTCTAATATTTTTGTTTGTGTACTCGGTATATCTGCCGGAGTAATTTCATCAGACTTTCCTTCGTATTTAGCCTCAAAATCAAAAAAATCATTATGAGAAATAGTTTCTGTTATAGGTAAAACAGACACACCATGAATATTTTCATATACACCAATTGTAAATTCTCTACCCGGGATAAATTCCTCTATCAACACTTCATTACACTCTTCTAAAAAGGCTTTTTGGATAGCAAATTCCAAGCCATCCCAATGGGTTACTTTACTAATACCCAAACTACTACCCGATGTATTAGGTTTTACAAAAAGAGGCAACCCTAATTTGTTTATAGCATTTACATCATAAACTTCATTTCTTAAAAGAAAATATTCATTAGCAACCAAAACACCTTTATCCTTAAGGAACGATTTTGTATAATTTTTATTGTAGCAAAGCATAGACACGCCACTATTGCAAGCTATATAAGGAATGCTAAGCATTTCAAAATAAGACTGTAGTTTTCCATCTTCTCCCGGAGTACCATGTATACAAATATATACAAAGTCAAAAATTATTTTCTTATGATTGATAGTAGCGGAAAAATCATTTTTATCAATAAAAACTTTCTCTTGATCTTTTTTGCAAGTCCAGCCTTGTGGGGTAATATCTACCATAAAAACATCAAACAAGCTTTCTATAGCTTGCTTGACATTGATAGCACTTTTATAACTTACTATTGCCTCATTTGAGTATCCGCCTGTAACAAGTGCAACTTTTTTTTTCATTTAATGAAAAAATTATCCGTGCAGAAGTTGTTTTTTCTGTAAAAGTTGTTGTTCTGTTTCTTCATGATTTTCATCAATAATACAACAACTTACAGGACAAACAGCAGCACATTGAGGTTCATCATGAAAACCCTTACATTCTGTACATTTCTCTGTTACTATAAAGTAAGCCTCTTCACTTAAAGGTTCTTGGGGTTCAGAAGGGTCTATTGCTGTTCCATTTAATAACTTAAACGGATTAGGAGCTTTGGTGCCGTCGGCAATACGCCATGTTATACCACTTTCATAAATTGCATTGTTAGGACATTCAGGGGCACAAGCACCACAACTAATGCAATCATCTGTAATTTTTAATGCCATAATATTTCTTATTTTTGTCTACAAATTTAGGTAATAAAATGAATATTTATAAATATTTTAGAATACTACAACGAATAAATACTTTTTTTCAAGAAAAGAACCCCTTATGGAACAAAATTAAAATACAGGCTATTAATCAAAATCATTGGCTTACTCATAGCTTCATAGATTTAAAAGTACAACTTATAAGAGATACTTTTTTTAGAGAAAAAAAACATCTTTGCTTACAACCATTTTGTAAACAATCAACAATACAATCCTCTAAAATAGCATTGGTGATTGATGACAATCTGATGTTTTCGGGTATTTATGAATTATTGATTGGTTTTAGGTTTAATGCATTGCTTGAAATAAAATGTCTTCCATATCAAAAAATACTATTAGAACCTGTAGTAGACATCTTGAATCAGAAAAAAGAAGTTGTTTTTTTTGTAAATAAAATTTCAAAAAAAAATGATTTTTACTGTTTTTACAAAAAGAAGAAACTTTCTTCTACAGAAATAGGCTATCTTCAAAAATACCCTTATATTGCTCATACTACCAAAAAAGGGATTGTTATAATAGAGGGTAATGAAAGTAAAGAGAATTTACACTTTTTGGCAAACCAAATTTTTTCTTTCTTTGGGTTGGATCATCTCAATGTTAGCAAAATATTAATTCCTAAGAATTATAATATAAATCGCTTGTTTGAAAGCTTTGAAAGTTTTTCTTATTTGAGAAATCATCCCTATTATTTATTACAATATGAGTATCATCTGGGAGTTACTATTTTGCAAAAAAAAGAATACTTTACCAATGGGTTTATTACTCTTGTAAATAGTCAAGAGGTGCATGCTACTATAGGTATTTTAAATTTTGAATATTACACAGAGTATCCCTCTTTGTCATCACAAGAAAATAGTAATTTTATTATAAAAGGAAATGGTATAGAATCAAATACGATAAGAAAGTTGGAATTTGAAAATAGCAAGAAAGCAGAAAAAGTATATTCTTTTTTTATTCAATAAATTATTATAAAACTTGTCTTATACTAACCAACTTTTTTAATAAGTTTTCTAATAATTCTATAGGTAACATATTGGCTCCATCACTTTTTGCTTCTTTCGGGTTTGGATGTGTTTCTATAAAAATCCCGTCAGCACCTACGGCAATAGCTGCTTTGGCAATAGTTTCTATAAAAAGAGGATTTCCGCCTGTAACTCCAGAGGTCTGATTGGGGTGCTGTAATGAATGAGTACAATCCACTATTACAGGTACATTATTTTTTTGCATTATTGGAATATTTCGGTAATCTACTATTATATCTTGGTATCCAAAAGAATTTCCTCTATCGGTGAGCATAATATTTAAGTTCCCGCCTTGTTTAAGTTTTTGAACTGCGAATTTCATGGCTTCACCACTAAGAAATTGTCCTTTTTTTATATTTATAATTTTCGCTGTTTTAGCGGCTGCCAAAAGTAAATCTGTTTGTCTACATAAAAATGCTGGTATTTGTAATATATCTACATATTTTGCAGCTATGATTGCTTCTTCTAAATTATGTATGTCGGTAATCGTAGGGAGGTTATATTTTTTTCCTACTCTTGCAATAATTTGCAAGGCATTTTCATCCCCTAATCCTGTGAAGGAATCAATATTTGTCCTGTTAGCTTTTCTGTAAGAGGCTTTAAAAATATAGGGAATATTTAAAGTGCTGGTAATTGTTTTTATTTTTTCTGCAATCTGAAAACAAATATCTTCATTTTCAACTACACAAGGTCCTGCAATCAAGAAAAAGTTTTTAGGAAACCCTTCTTGATGCTGAAATAATTTTTCTAAAAAAGATACATTCATAACCAACATTTAATAACAAGGCTAAAAAAATTTTATAAAAAAAGGAATATGCAAATATAATAAAAATAGCAAACTTAAAATTTGTATTTTTGCAAGAAGATATTTTTTTGAAACAAGAATAATAATTAACAGAATGAATACGGTGTCTATTATTTTGCCTAAAATGGGAGAAGCCATACATGAAGCCACACTTATAAAATGGATAAAAAAAAAGGGAGATATTGTAGTAAAAGACGAATCTATAGCAGAAATTGCTACAGATAAAATTGATAATGATATTGTTGCTACAGAATCGGGAATTATAGAAGAGATTTTTTTTAAAGAAAATGATATTATTCCTGTAGGTGCTATTATTTGTACCATTTCACAAACATCTATACAGGGTATTAATTCTACGCCAGAAGTAGAAAAAAAAATTCTAAAAAAAGAGTTTGTTGCTAATTCTATTGTAGAAAAAAAACATATTCAAAAAGCAAATCCTACTATAAAAAAGTTAAAAAATAGTTTTTTTTCTCCATTACTGAAAAAAATTATAGAAAAAGAAAAAATATCTCAAGAAGAATTATCTCAGATAAAAGGGAGTGGTCAAAAAAATAGAATTACCAAAGAAGATATATATGCATATTTAGATAAACGAGATAATATACAAAAAGTAGCTGAAGACGATATAAAAATAGATTCTAATATATTGTCTGCTACAGAGACGGTTGTTGATATAAAAAAAGAAGAGTCTTCAGTGGGAGAAAGTGATATTGTAGAAAAAATAGAATCCTCTATTGATATCAGAAAAAATCCTGAAATCATAGAAATGGATAGAATGCGAAAAATTATTGCAAAGCATATGATTGATAGCCAAAAAACAAGTGCGCATGTAACAAGTTTTGCAGAAGTAGATGTTACAAATATTGTAGAGTGGAGAAATAAGTATAAAAATAAAATTTTCCAAGAGCGTAATATTACACTTACCTATACACCTATTTTTTTAGAGGCTGTAGTGCAATCATTACTAAAATATCCTTTACTCAATAGTAGCATTGACGAGGATAAAATATATATCCCCAAAAATATTCATTTAGGAATTGCAACGGCATTGCCTAATAATAATTTGATAGTACCAGTAATAAAATTTGCAGAAGGATATAATTTTTTTGGATTAGCAAAACAAATAGAAGAACTTTCTATGGCTGCTCGTACAGGCAAACTATTGCCTGATCAAATTCAACAAGGAACTTTTACTGTTACTAATTTAGGGAGTATTAATATGATGATGGGAACTCCTATTATTAATCAGCCACAAGTAGCGATTTTAGGAATAGGTACAATAAAAAAACGACCTATTGTAAAAGAAATGCCAGAGGAGGATATTATTGTTATAGGTAAAATGATGTATTTGTCTTTTTCCTACGATCATAGAATTATTGACGGGAAACTGGCAGGTGAATTTTTGTATGACCTTACCCAAAAATTAGAAAATTTTTCTTTCCCTACGGTATAAAAAATTATGGAAGATTCTCTAATTTATCAAGGCAAAAGAGAAAAGCTTATAAAGTCCTTAAGACAAAAAAATATTCGTAATGAAGAGGTCTTGCAGGCCATGATGAGGGTACCTCGTCATTTTTTTTTTAATTCTGCACTTTTTTATATTGCTTATGAAGATAGAGCATTTCCTATTAGTGCCCAACAAACTATTTCTCAGCCATGGATGGTAGCTAGGCAAACAGAATTACTCAACATTACCAGCAAGCATCCTATGAAAATTTTAGAAATTGGTACCGGTAGTGGTTATCAAGCTTGTGTACTTGCACAAATGAATATGCAAGTATTTAGTATAGAAAGACAAAAAGAATTATTTTTACAATTAAAAAACTTTCAATATATCAAGCAATATACCAACCTTTCTATTTTTTATGGGGATGGTTTTGAGGGGATTGTTCAAGAAGCTCCATTTGATAGAATTATTGTTACTGCAGGAGCATCAGTAGTTCCTATAAAGCTCATAGAACAGCTAAAAATTAATGGTATTATGGTTTTGCCTTTTGGCAAAGGGGAACAACGAATTTTACGCATTACAAAAACAGGAAATAATACCATTGAACGAGAGTTCTTTGAATCTTGTACTTTTGTGCCAATGCTACCTGGCAAAGTATAGTTTTATGCTTTTCCTTTTATTGAAATAATTTTTCCATTAATAGTTTCTTTTAAGTATTCTGGAATATTCGTCTGTATTTCTTCAATTAATGATTGTATAACTTTTTTTCGAGAAAAATTTTTATGATGTACCAATACAATATCTCTTACAGGTTCGGGATCTTTAAATCTACGAATTTTTTCTTTCTGACTATCGGTAAGATACTCTAAACACAACTCTGGAATAATTGTAGTTCCCCCTTTTATTTCTACCATTCTTATCAAAGTTTCTATACTTGCAGAGTGAAATTGGAAAGATTTATTTTCTACTTGATGTTTACATAAACTTAGTACTTGTCCATGAAAACAATGCTCTTGTTGAAGCAAATAAATATCTACTTGTTGAATTTCTTTTTCACTAATAAAATCCTTTTTTAATAATTCTTCATTCAAAGTAAATATTAAAAAAGGATCATAAAATAAATGTATTTCTTGAAAATCTTTTTGATTTAATGGACCAGCACAAATACCAATATCTATTAATCTATTTTTAAGGTTGTTAATCAATTGTAAAGTCACCTCTTCTCTAATACTAAGAACTACTTGTTTATATTTATCTGTATAGTTGTTTAAGAAAGTAGGAAGTAAAAAAGGCGAAATCGAAGGTATAATACCAATTTTTAAATTACCAATAATCTCATCTTTTTCTTCTTTTGCAATATTTTTCAGGTGTAATACTTCGTCTAAAATCCGTTGTGCTTGATCTATGATTTTCAACCCTATATCTGTAGTCATTATTTTTGTTTTATTAGTACGATCAAAGATTATAACCTCTAATTCGTCTTCTAATTTTTGTACCATAGTACTTAATGTAGGTTGTGTAACAGAGCAAATATCGGCAGCAAGAGAAAAAGAATGGTTTTTATTTAACTCTATAATATATTCTAATTGTTGTATATTCATAATATTTTTTGTGATTTACTTAACAAAGGTACATTTTTTTGTTTTAAATTAAAAGCATAAAAAAGGTAGTTCTTTCGTATTTTTGCAATTTACTTGTTTATTATTTTAAATATGGAAAATAATAATTTAGATATTTTTAATCCCAATTTGCCAAGTAATATGGCGGGTAATATTTTCGGATTGCCAACAACGGAGGAAAATTCAAACCTCCTCATATTACCTATTCCTTGGGAAGTAACTACTAGTTATATTGCAACTACTGCAAAAAGTAGCAAACATGTACTTAGTGCCAGCAAACAGGTAGATTTGTACGATAAAGAATATCCCAAACAATGGAAAAAAGGTTATTATATGATTCCTTTAGACAAAAATATATTACGTACAAATGATATTTTGAGAAAAAAAGCAGAACTATACTTAAATTTTCTTGCTACAGAAGGGAGTCCTAATAATATAAATGATGATTTTATTTATAATATTTATAAAGAAGTTAATGAGGGAAATTTTTTTCTTAAAAATTGGGTATATACATCTTGTCAAAAATATCTTAATGAAGGGAAATTTATAGCTGTTATTGGAGGTGATCATAGCACCCCATTAGGATATATAGAAGCCTTATCTGAGCGCCACCAAGAGTTTGCGGTTTTACACATTGATGCTCATTTTGATTTGAGAGCAAATTTTGAGGGTTTTGAATATTCTCATGCTAGTGTGATATATAATATTATGGAAACTATTCCGGAGGTCAAAAAAATAGTTTCTATAGGTATTCGTGATTATTGTGATGAGGAAAGGATATATGTGCAAAATAGTGCAGGTAAGATTATACCTTTTTTGGATACAGATATTAAATATAGGTTATATGAAGGAGAATCTTGGAAAACTATTTGTGAGGAAATTATTAGTTGTCTACCCCAAAAAATTTATATTAGTTTTGACATTGATGGGCTATCTCCTTATCTTTGTCCCAATACAGGAACTCCTGTTCCTGGAGGATTTGAACTAGAACAAATGGTATATTTGTTTAATCTCATAGTAAAAAAAGATATCAAGATTATAGGTTTCGATATTAGTGAAATTGGCTATGATGAAACCAATGAGTGGGATGGTAATGTGGCTGCTCGTCTTTTATACAAACTTTGTAATATTTGTGCATACCAAAATATACCATAAATGGATAAGCTACAGTTAGGGTTTATAAATTATATGAACACTGTCCCTTTTTTATTTGGCTTGCGTAAAACAAATATTATAAATGGTATAGATTTACATCAAGGAAACCCTGCCTATATTTTTCAAAAATTAGCAAACCACCAGGTTGATATAGGTATTATTCCCGTTGGGGCATTACTTACATTACCAAAATATTTTACCCATACAGAGTATTGTATTGCTACAGATGGAGAGGTGGCTTCTGTATGTATTTTTTCCAAAAGCCCTATTGAAAAAATAACAACTATTTTTTTAGATTATCAAAGTAGAAGCTCTGTTTTATTAGCAAAAATTATTTGTAAATTTATATGGAAAAAAGAAATAATATTTCTACCCACACAACAAGATAATTTTTTTGATAATATAGAAGCTCAAGAGGCTGCGCTAATCATTGGAGATAGAGCATTAAAAGCTCGTTCTCAGTTTGAATATATTTATGACTTGGGTATTCTTTGGAAAACACTCACCTCTCTTCCATTTGTATTTGCAGTATGGGGTAGTTTATTTCCCATAAATTCCTATTGGGAACAATTGCTAAACGATGCCTTTAAATACGGAACAACCCATATTGAAGAAATAATCCAAGAATATACATTCATAGAATATCCTATGGATATTTATTTTAAGAAAAATATACAATATACCTTAGACAATGAAAAAAGGAAGGCTATTGAGGTATATCAACAATATATACAAAAGTTATAAAGAACTATTTTTATAATTTGATACAAAAACAGATCTAAGAAAATCTATCAATTTCAGAAAATCTTTTTTTTACTATATCTTTGTGAGACTAAATAAAAAAATCAATGAAACTAAATAGAAACGTTGTTGTTATATGTATTGCTCTTATATTATTTTTGTTATT
>JBOFDP010000047.1:0-6908 GCA_051647125.1 Chitinophagaceae bacterium
AAGAATGTGCTAGTGACAATGGGACAGAGTTAAATGAAATTCTTCCAAAAATGAGCCCTCTTAATCCTACGTATCTAATAAAAAAACAGACAGTGTTTCAGAAAATATCTGCTTTTGTAGATAAATTCAAAGGAATTGGAGGAGAGCTTTAGGTAAGTTCGCACTATAAAAATTGAAATTGCCAACGTAATTAAATTTTTTTACAGGTTGTTTCTCTTCTGGCTAATATAATATTTTATTTTCATATTCAATTCCAGAGGTTCTCGTGTCAAGCACACCATGACTATTTTGTCCCTTCCACTACCTTTATTTCCTCCTCTCTCAAATTATATAACCCATAGACGAGTTGGTCTATTTGCTGCTCTAATGCGGTGGTATCAGAAGTAGGGTTTTTCTTTTTAGTAGCCAATATTTGGTCTACCAACTTTATAATAAAAGCTTGCTCTTTCGCTGTGGCTTTGGGGATTGGGATTTTTTTCAAATAAGGAATATCAAAACGCATATAGCCACCCGATAGATGGGTATTTTCAAAATAATTGGCATACCAAAAATTAACCAAACGAGAATTTAATAAACCTACAACAAACAGCATATTGAATGCTTTATCAATATCAAAAAGTACAGTTGATTTCCCTACAAAATGTTTTTCAGTATCTATTGCTGCCTGTAAAGTTAGCGTCATTCTGGCAATAACAATTTTTGGAGAGATACTAAATTTTTCTATCACATTAGTAGAAAAAATTTCATGCGGTATATATTCTCCTGTCCAAACAATTTGATATTTTTTTATATCTCTGGTTTGAACGATTGGTTCATAATTTTTCTGTTCTTGTTTCTTTAATAAATCATATTGTTCTTGTTTAATTTTTTTCTTACCATAACCACTTTGAGATGTTCCCCAAATCATATTACAAAAAGAACCTAATTTCTGTTTATCTTTTTCTATTTTTTGGATAATCACTTGGTGAATATTGGCAATAATTAAGTATTTTCCATTAGCAATAATATCATTTTTACGAACTGTCAAAGTAACTTTCCCAATATCTTTAATATCATAGCATTTGCTAATTCTAACTGGATAGTTACCGTCTTTTTCTTTTTTAAAACTCCATACAATCGTATAAGTTGCAGCTTTATCAAAAACTTTGATATTTGACAAATCATCAATATAGCGAATAATTGTATTTTCAATTAAAAACTTTCTTATACCATATCCTGCATCTATGGATAAAAAATGATTGGGGTTAATAAAACAAAAATAGCCTTTCTCTTTTAGCAGGTAATAGCCTTTCTCTATAAAAAACTGATATAAATTAGGACGAGGAGAATTTTCTAATGTTTTAAAATGTTTCATGTTTACTACCTGCCTTTTTTCTATTTCTCTATAATCTATATACGGGGGATTACCGATAACTACATCAAATCCTGTAAAGTTGCCTTGCTCATCAAGTACTTCGGGAAATTCAAATCGCCATTCAAAAGCGTTTTTATAGATTTCGCCTGTCTCTATGGTGGTGATTTGTTGTTCTAATAGGTTTATATTATCAGATATTTTTTGCACCTGTTTTTCATAGTCGGCTTGTTCTTTTTTTGAGCGTTGATAAAGCTGTGTTTGTTGGGTGAGGGAAAAGAGCTTTCCTTGCAGGTTTTTGAGTGTTACTTTTAGAGGGTGCTTGGTATGTAGTGCAGTAGAAAAATCGGCTTTTATATGGTCAATCATTTGTAGGAGTTCCTTTTTCTCCTGCTTGTGGGTAGTATTTTTATAGTTATCTACAACAGCTTGATAGGTTTGTATATTCCACTTGACATTTTTGAGTAGATCGGATATATCAGTATCCATAGTAAACCTGCTGATGAGGCTATTACCACATTTTATATTGATGTCTATATTGGGAAGAGTTTCCAGTTCGCCATCAGTTTTGTAGTAGGCATTTTTGAGTAGCTCTATCCAAAGCCTAAGCCTACAAATTTTTACGGAGTTTGGATTAATGTCCACACCAAATAGGCAGTTTTCTATGAGTTGTTGTTTTTCCTTGAAAAGGGTTTTTTGTATACGATTGCTATTAGAGTCTTTGGGGTGATATTGAAAAAGAGTATCATCATAGTCTGTGGTGATGAGCTCGTCGTTTTGTATGCGTATATTTTCTTTAATTCTTTTTCCTGCTTCATCTACCAATATTTGGAGTTCGCTTTTGATAGCGATGAGCTGGTTGAGAGCCGATACGAGGAAATGCCCAGAGCCCACAGCGGGGTCGCATATTTTGATACTATTGACAATATCGTTAGCCTCTTTGATATCCAGATTTTTATTAAACAATTCATTTAGACTTGTACATTGCCAACCTTTAGCATCATTAAATTTTTGTATCACTGCCTGTGTAATGGTTTCCTTACACATATACATGGTAATAGCTCCGGGCGTAAAAAACGAGCCGTCTTTATATCCGTTTATTTTTTCAAATACCAATCCCAATACAGAGGCATTGATAAGTGTTTTTCTATTATCTTGAATAGTAGCAGTACCCTCACTGCTAAAATTATAAGCCTCTAAAAAAAGAAATAGATATTCCAAAATAGGAATATTTTCTCTTTGGCGAGGTTTGCCTTGTGGATCTTTGAGTACAGTTTTTTCAAATACAGAAAGCTCACTATTAGTATTCAAGTTTTTAATATATAAATTGTGTTCTCTTTCCAATTCTGTAGCATCAAAAAGGGAGCTATTGAGATAAGGAATATTTTTCCAGCATGTGGTTTCGGGCTTTCTATCTTTGGTAGGTATGGCTAATACTTTGAAGAAAAAATCATCAAGCGCATGAAAGTCTCTAATCTTCTCTTTTTTCAAAAATGAGTAAGTCTGCGTGCCTTTATGATAAGCCAAGAGTTGCCCTTCTAGAAGTTTTATAAACAAGATTCTATTTATCCAAGTAATACAAAGTTCCATAGCCGTTTCAAACTGTATAGTCTCATCAGTTATAGTATCGGGCAGTGCATCGATGGTTTGCTCTATGAGGCTGGCTGAGTTTTTATGTTTATCATCGTACCTATAAATAATATCCTTACCTCCTTGAGGCAGTTCTTGCAATCCGATGATATACAGGAGTTCGTTATAAAAATTTTTATCTAACGAGTTGCTATCATTCAGAAAAGGTCGTTTGAGCAAATGCTCCGGCGAAAGCAATTTATATAAGGCTATCCATTCCTCATCGGATGTATTATTATCGTATTGGGAGATCTTAAAATAGGTATATTCTAGCTGAGTTTTTACGTTTTCTATATACGGTTTGGCTATATTAGTGTAAAAGAAATCTGTTTTAGTACTACTAAGTGTTTTTCCCTTAAAATTTTCAAAATTTCGTAGTAATTCATTATTTTGAGCAAAATGCTTTTCAAAATCTTGAGCATCAAATAAAAACCATTCATAGGCATTGGTAACAATGAGCTGTTTGAGTTGAATATTCTTTTTTGTAATGCGTTGGTTAAGATAATACCAAAGCAACTCTTGCAGTGCTTTTTGGTTGAGATTATCTTGAGCAATCATCTCTGTTTTATTGGTAGGTCGTTTGACTTCAATGATTACACCTATGGGGCTATGCTGTTCTTTTTCCAAATGAATAACAAGATCTATTTTATCAGAAGTATTGATAAAATGCTGTTTATACAAAGTAGACGATAGAAAATCTTTGAGCAAGTTTTTATTAAATTCCTCTGATTGTTCTTGATTAATACTTTTATGTAGCAACAAAAATTCTTTTTTGAAACACTCTATATCTTCACGAATAACGGATTGCTTAAGAAATGCTTTATTAAGTGATTTTTTAGGTGTTGTTATAGGCATAACAAGATATATTTTTGGCAAAACAAAGGCAAATATAATATTTTTTGTACTATTTTTATGAATAGGAGTATGATAGTAATGAGCTTTTATGAATCATAAAAAAAACCCAATTTTTTATGGGTTTTTTTATTGTTGTCCAACCTGGATTCGAACCAAGACATACAGGACCAAAACCTGTTGTACTACCCTTATACTATTGGACAAGCACAATTGCAAAAATAGTATTTTTTTTTTTTCTAAAAAATATATTTTAAAAAATTATAAAAAACTAATTTTGGAAAATTATGACAACAGACTATTCCCAAGAATTTGTAAGACTATACGATATACTTAAAGAGTTACGAAAAAAATGTCCTTGGGATAAAAAACAAACTATTTATTCTCTTTCTCAAAATACAATAGAAGAACTCTATGAACTCATAGATAGTATTCACAATCAAGACTGGCAAAGTATGAAGGAAGAACTAGGAGATTTGATGCTTCATCTTCTTTTTTATAGCCTTATGGCAGAAGAGAATAAAGAATTTTCACTCTATGAAGCACTTCATGGTATTTGTGAAAAACTCATCTATAGGCATCCTCATATTTATAGTGATACAAAAGTAGATAATGAGGATGATGTTATGAAAAATTGGGAAAAACTAAAACTTAAAGAAGGAAAAAAATCAGTGTTAGAAGGTGTTCCATTATCCTTACCTGCTATGGTAAAAGCTACACGTATGCAAGAAAAAGTATCTCGCATAGGGTTTGATTTTCCTACCATTGCAGAAGCATTTAAAAAAGTAAAAGAAGAAGAACAGGAACTACAGCAAGCTATTCTTGCCCAAGACAAAGAAAACATAGAGGAAGAACTTGGAGATTTACTATTTACATGGATTAACTATGCTCGATTTTTAAAAGTAAATCCTGAAACAGCATTAGAAAAGACCAACCAAAAGTTTAAACGTCGTTTCCAGCGTATGGAACAACTAGCAAAAGAAAAAAATGATGATACCCAAAACCTAAGTTTGGAGCAATGGGAAAAACTTTACCAAATAGCTTGGCAGGAAGATAAAAAAAACCTATCTTAAGATTTGTTGTAGAATAGGTAATGAATAAATCTTTCCAAAATCAGTTATATGAAATTGAAAAAAATGTTCCATCACTCCTATTAATTGAGTACGCATTGAGTTATTGATATGGAGAGTTGCTAACTCTCCTATATTTTTTATCTGTATACATTGTGATAAATGATAAGCTAACTCTCCTTCTATATAGCTCACATTATTAAAAGCTTCATGCGTAAAACACCCTTCTTGAATATTAAAAATTTGATTTTTTTCATTATAATTATTCAAAATTTTTAACCCTAAATAATACACTATTTGGCCCATAAAATAAATAGGGAAATTAGCTAATATTTTACTGTTTTTTGTAGCATCTAACAACATCAAATTTTCATACAAAAAATCATATAACTCAAAATGAATATCTGGCTGTTTAAGTGTTTTCTGAAGTAGTTCTATACAAAATATAGCAATTGTATTTTTATAAATATCAAAAAATAAATGCTGGTATAAATAATCCCATTTAAATTCTTTTATACGATTAAGGTTTTTCAACCTATTATTATACACAACTAAATCCAAAATAGCAGCAGGCACAAAATAATTAGCTTTCCCATTACTACTTTTTTGAGAGGAACGAACCCCACTTACAATATAAGATTGTGTACCCAACTGACGTGTGTATATAGTAACTACCAAACTGGTTTCACTATATTTCACACTCCGCAATACAATACCTTTAGTAGATACTAATTGCATAGCTTATTATTTTAGAAAATAAAAATATACAAATACTAAAATACCCAATACAATACGATAATATCCAAAAATTTTAAACCCATATTTTTGAACATAAGTAATAAAAAATTTGATGGCTAATAATGCTACTAAAAAAGCCACTAAATTACCTATTCCCAAAAGTACTAAATTATCTGGATTGGTAAGCATTTTAGGGTTGTTTTTCATAGCCTGCAAAAGCTTATATCCTGTGGCTGCACACATCGTAGGAACCGCTAAAAAGAAAGAAAATTCTACTGCTAAATGGCGAGTTAATTTTTGTTGCATTCCTCCAATAATACTAGCTGCACTACGGCTTACTCCCGGTATCATAGCTAAACATTGCCACAAACCAATTATAAATCCTTGCTTATAGGTTAAATTTTCTTCTTGTGTTATAGTGGGGTTTAAAAATAATTTATCCATAAATAATAAAAATACACCCCCAATGAAAAGCATAGTACCAATAACCAAAGGATGTTCTAATAAAATATCAATTTTTTTATCAAACAATGCTCCTAATATAAGTGCAGGAATAACTGCTACTATTAGTTTATAATAAAATTGTAGTTTGGTAGCTGTAAAAAACTTTTTATAATAATAATATATTACCGCCAAAATAGCTCCTAGCTGAATCACTATTTCAAATAATTTTACAAAATCATCTTCCTGTATACCAAAGTACGAAGAGGCTAAAACCATGTGTCCTGTGGAAGATACAGGTAAAAATTCTGTAATCCCTTCAATAATAGCTAAAATAATAGCTTCAAAAATGCTCATTATGAAAAAGATAAAAGTAGAAAAAATTTGAAATTTCTCATTACTGAATATCCTAGCTAAGAGGGATTTTTAGGATTTTTTAGGATACCATAAATAGCCATAATAAAACCTATCATAATGCATAAAGGAGCTAAAGTAATACGCCTAAAACTAAAAATCTCATTGTAGTTAAATTCATGAGGATTATCAGTACGTCCACCCATCATTAATAAACATCCCAAAATAACCAAGAATATACTAATTAACATCAATATATAGTTAGATTTTCCAAATAGAGAATCCCACTTGCTGTTCTCTGTTATTATCTTAGATTCTTTTCTTTCTGCCATAAAATTTTTTTTAATATAAATCAGTAATAGAAGTTTTTACATATTTTTTTACACTAGAATATGTACTTAAAAAGCAAATTAACAACCCTGTTAGAAATAAAAATATATATAGTATAATTGTATAGTCCCAATTTTCTAATG
>JBOFDP010000048.1:0-16743 GCA_051647125.1 Chitinophagaceae bacterium
GTTAAATTATTTTATGTTATTTAAAAATTTATTATTATGAAATGCCCACACTGCAATAAGGATGATGCCTCCTTTAAAATAGAAACTATTAAGCACGACCCCATTGATGCCTATGTTATCGTCTGCAATGCCTGCCAAATGCCTGTTTCTATCGTCCCCGACATATATCCTGTTAAGTCTGAATTAGTAGATATACATCTCAAATTGGGTAACATAGAATCTCTATTAGAAAAGTTAAGCAAATAGTTCATACAGTGTAATCCTTAAGTTCATTTTGTCGCCCTTGCCCATTTTGCGTATGCTCACCTCATATCCTTTATCCTCTAATGCTTTTATCATAGCGTTTATTTTTTCTACTTGCTCTACAAGTTCGTTAATCAAGGTGGCGTCTTGTGCCGTGTCAATTTTTTTTATCATATCTCTAAAATTTTTTTATGTTATTTAATTATTTTTATGTTATGTTGCAAAAATAGTAAATATATTTTCTAAAAACAAAATTTTATGGCAAATATTTTTTCCAATATAAAGGAAAGATGCTTGGAAATAGCAGTAAATAAAGGGATTTCAAAGGAATTATTTTTTAAAAATATTGGAATGACTTATGGAAATTTTAAGGGAAAAGCTAAAGAAACCCCCTTAAATTCAGACACGATAGCAAATATATTGACTAATTTTCCCGATATATCTCCCGAATGGCTATTAACAGGCAAAGGCTCAATGCTTCGTGATGCACAGGGCACCCCGTCATTGCGAGCCAGCGAAGCAATCCCCACCACACAGGCACAAAATCCCTGCCCCGAGCTACTTGCCCAAGTCGCAGAATTAAAGGCTGAAAAAGCCCAATTACATAGCATTATCACCAGCCAGCAAGCCACTATCGCCCACCAACAAGAGCAAATCTCGTTTTTTTTACAACATAATAAAGAATTGGAAGATACTCTATCAGACTATAAGGATTTAATGGAAAAACATTTTGAAAAATCACAAGTAACCAAAAAAATAAAATAGATATGACCGATAAAAAAGACCAAGTACAACAGCCCAAGCCCGCAGAGCCTACCAAGCCTGTAGTGAGCCAGCCCACTTTTGAAAGACTATCTATAAAACCACCAGCAAACACTGGCAACAATCAAGATTCCAACAAACAAAACGAATAGTCGTTTTGCCATTTTGTAGTTTTTCATCACATACTTATAATATTGCTCATAGGCTTCTATATTGTGCTGATATTGTTGCAGTAGATTGTCATAAAATTTGTCATTATCTATATTATATATCTCTTTCATCGTATTGGGTGCAAATCCATGTATATAGGTTTTATAGGGGTTTATTATCGCTTTATATAGGTAATAGCCTATCCATATAGACAATGGTAAAAGGCATATAAATAGATTGCTCAAAAACAAGTGATTGTTTTCGGTGAATATATCTTTTGCAAGATACATATTTATACCTATTAGCCACAAGGCTATCCTGTTGCACCCCGCTTTATTCTGGTTGCTTATATTTTCCAATGTCTGTGCCCTGTCTCTTGCCTCTTTTACAGCTTCGTTGATATATTCGGTACGCATATTTTTTTTTCTACAAAGATAAATCAAAATATGAATTTCACTTTTTCTATTTTTAGCCCATTTTCTAATATCCATAAGGGTTACAGCCTCTTTTTCGTTGCCAAAACTTGCTCAAAACCCTGCAATAACTCCTATTTTCCTGCAAAAAAGCATATTTATCTCGCTTTTTTGGTGCAAAAAGTAGCTTTTTACGCCATTTTTTCACTCTAATTTTAGTCATTTTTGGAAGTTGTATTAATTTTACAAAAACGAAATGTGAAGAAATACTTAATACATTTTTTGTATTAACTTTTGTATTAAGTAGTTGTATTAAACAAAATGTGAAGAAAACTTAATACAACATAAAAAAACAGGCATTTTGAGCCTGTATCTATCCCTTTTTATGTACTTCCCCCTGTCTTATAGCATTATATTATGAAATTTTGCCTCTTTCCGCACAAAAAATGTAATCATTATTGAAGCAAATGGAAGTATCATTTTGAACAAAACATAGTATTATCAATGGTTTCCGTTATTCATATTTCGTTTTGCCCCTTATACATGTCTATCAAATATTGACAAAAAGACCTGAAAGAATGGCTAATTATTTTTTAGAAAATAGAAAATATTTCATAAAAATCCCAGAAAATTTGTGGATTGGAACAACGGTTGAAAACAAAAAGGCTAAAATAAGAATAGAATTTTTAAAAGGTATAAAAAAATCAATTAAATTTTTATCCTGTGAGCCTTTATTGGAGGATTTGGGAGAGCTTGATTTGAAAGGGATTGATTGGGTAATAGTAGGTGGAGAAAGTGGACACCATGCAAGACCCATACAAAAAGAATGGGTACTCAATATACGAAGGCAATGCGAAGAACAAAAAGTACCTTTCTTCTTCAAACAATGGGGAGGCAAAAATAAGCACAAAACAGGCAGTCTTATTGATGGTAAAGAATATAAAGAATTTCCAAAATAAAAAACAGAGAATGATGACACGAATAGAAGAAAATACCTTGCAGGAGATGCTGTACAAAAAGACTAATTCCATTATCTATTATTTGCAACTATGGGAGACAATGCAGATTGAATCAGATACTTGTCTACAACAAATAAAAAAGCAATATCAAGATAATATATTTATTGAACTTTTTAATAAAAAAAACGATGAAAACGATAAAGCTAAAAATTAGCCAAGAGCTCTTGCGAGATTTGTTAGACAGCTCTATTGAAGATACCGAATGTGATGTACTCGTAAGGCTTATACTTACCAGTATGCGAAAATCACTGAATAATTTTTTCTTTATAAAACAAGAGTTTGTACAGGTACACCTCAAGCCTTTTGAGGCGTTGGCACTTTGGAGATATATACAATATAAGAAGGTAGATAATGCTTATTTGGAAGCATTTGAGATGATAAATTGTCTTTTGAAAAATGGGATTATAACACAAAAAGAATTAACGATATGAGAGGTAAACTATGGCTTGAATATGAGTTAGATTATTTGCGAAAAAACTATGCCAATATGAACAGTAAAGATATTAAGTGGCACAAAGCACATAGACAAAAGGAAATTAGGAAAATTACTTAGTGGTTTAAAGAAGGATGATATGCTTATATGTGCCGAGTTATCAAGGTTAGGTAGAAGCCTATTAATGATAATGAGTATATTAAATTATTGTATGGAAAACGAAATACAGGTTTGGACTATTAAAGACAACTATCGTTTGGGTAATGATATAAGCAGTAAAGTTTTGGCTTTTGCTTTTGGATTGAGTGCCGAAATTGAAAGGAATTTAATCTCACAACGTACCAAAGAAGCCTTAGCACGAAAGAAAGCAGAGGGGGTTATTTTGGGGAGACCCAAAGGGAAAAAATCAAGTAAAACAAAACTTACGGGGGAGGAAAAAATGATAAAAGATTTATTGGACAAAAAAGTTACTAAAAGTGCTATAGCAAGAATATTAAAAGTTCATAGGCTAACAGTAGCCAAATTTATAAAAGAGAAAATAGAGTTATAAGGAAAAAATATTTTAAATGTTGCACAGATATATTTAAGTTTAAGCACCTTAATATTATATGAGGTGTTTTTTTAATGCCTCAAAAAATGTTAATAATTGTCAACTGCCAACCTTGCTATTTTACGAATTTTCTATGAATTACCAACCTTGCTTTGTTTGTTAAGTTTATATTAACTCAAAAATTAAGCTATTTACAGTATTCGCTTGGTGTTCGCAACACTTTTTTTGTTTTTAAGCCTAAAATCAAGTTATTTTGATTGTTTTTATAGCTCGTGGAGTGTTGGTATATATTACCGTATTCTAATTACCTATAATTAATTATACGATTTCAGTACTATTCTTTCCAGTTAAAAAATTATTGAATGCACAAAAATTCTTAAAAACATTAGTAAAATAAAGGCTTTTCGCTGTTCCTATTTTTTACACATTGAATTCCGCCCATTATTATTGCCCCCAATAACATAATTTCTTTTTTTATTTTAATTAGTATTATTTTCAGTTTCCGTACTTTCCCCTCCCCCTTTTTTTTTCTTCCCCTTGTGGGTCATTTTTTCATCTAAACGAATTGTACTTGGGATTGTTTAATCGGGCAAGTGAAATGCTACTATTTTTTTCTTTTAGCTATGTATACAAATATTTTTTAGTTGCGAATATATATTATTATGAAATAATTATTTGTTTTTTTGTTAAAAATGAACTTAACTACATTTCCACAAATTAGGATACGAATACATAAAAAAAATTATCCACCATCGTTTCCAACGCATTGTTGGGAGGTGGAATCGCAGGAAAGCCCTTTTTTTATTGCTACTTTATATTTTGTGCAAAGGGTGATATTTTTCCATTGTTTTTCGAAGATAAGTTCTATCAAGGTGTGTATAGATTTCTGTGGTAGTGATGCTTTCATGCCCCAGCATTTCTTGCACAATTCTTAGGTTTGCACCTCTTTCTATAAGGTGTGTAGCAAAAGAGTGTCGGAAAGTATGTGGGTGTATAGATTTTTTGAGTTGTATTTTTTGTGCTAATGTTCTGATGATGATAAAAATCATTTGCCGCGAAAGTTTTCCCCCTCGTCGGTTAAGAAATAGAATATCTTTATTGCCTATTTTAGGTGTAAGTTTATTTCGTTCTTTAAGATATAATAAAATAAATTTTTGGGCAGTATGATTGATAGGTACCAACCGTTCTTTATTGCCTTTTCCGATGACGATAATAAAATCTTCTTCAAACCTCAGCATAGAGATTTTAAGATTAACCAACTCACTTACTCGGAGTCCACAACCATATAGAGTTTCAAGAATAGCTACATTTCTACATCCTTCGTGAGTAACCTTGTTAGGGATGGCATCAATAAGGGCTTGTATTTCTTGTAGGCTCAATACGTCGGGTAGTTTGCGGGTAGCTTTTGGAAATTCTATTAATTCAAATGGATTGTTATCAAGAAGATGTTCTTTGATACAGAATTTGAAAAAACTTTTCAGCCCTGATAATATGCGCATTTGTGAGCTGGTTTCTATCCCAAGTTCATTAAGGGCTTTCAAAAAATGTTCTATATCTTTTCTACTGATGGTGGCTATCTCTTTTTGGTCAATATATTGCTCAAATTTTTCTACATCGTGCATATACGCTTCGGTAGAATTTTTGGAAAGCCCTTTTTCTAAATCCAAATAATTTTTAAAACGCTTTTTATAATTGAGCCACAGCATACTAATTTAGTACATATAAGTTTATAATTTTTCAATATCTTTGTGTACAAAATAAACGAATTATGATTTTAAAATTATTGATATTAATCATTATTGCCTATTTGTTGGGTTCTTTGTCGCCAGCAATATGGATAAGTAGACGGTTTTTTAGAATAGATATTCGCAAATATGGCAGTTGCAATGCAGGAGCTACTAATGTACTCAGAGTATTGGGTTATAAATGGGCTTTGCTAGTATTTTCAACAGATGTATTAAAGGCTGTTTTATCAGTTTGTATGGTATATATTTTTCCTGTATATAGGATTTTTCCTGATGAGGCTATTACCTTGCAAATAGCTTTGGGATTGGCATGTGTGTTAGGACATATTTTTCCTATCTATTATAATTTTAAAGGTGGCAAAGGTGTGGCTACTTTATTTGGTATGTTGCTGGGTATACAACCATGGATAGCACTTTCTGTATTAGGAATTTTTATTGTTACCTTAATTATTACAAGGTATGTTTCGATAAGTTCTATGATGGCAGGATTATCCTATCCTGTATTGGTATTTATGTTTTACGGATTTAAACCATTTATATTTATTATGTTTGCTATATTGATATGCTTCTTTGTAGTATTTACGCATCAAAAAAATATTAAACGTTTACTAAAAAAGGACGAATCCAAATTTGTACTTAAAAATAAACCCGACCTTCAAAATACCAAGAAACAATAAAATATGGGATTGATATTGCATATAGATACCGCTACCTTGAATGCCAATATTTGTATAGCAAAAGATGCTGAAATGATATTATATAAAGAAGGAATATCTCAAAAGACAATAGAATTTTTGCACCCTGCAATACAGAGAACTATGCAAGAATTAGATATACCTATCTCCTCATTAGATGCTGTTATGGTGCATGCAGGACCAGGTTCTTATACAGGTTTACGTATTGGTTTTGCCACCGTAAAAGGTATTTGTTATGTTATAAAAAAAACATTTATTACAGCCTCTTCATTTGATATATTAGCACATATTTATTTCCAAAAAAATACTCAGCAAGATAATTTACTTGTGATAGATAACGCACGCGATGATGAATGGTATTTTCAATATTTTAACAATAAAAAACCAGTAAAAGAACCGGGTATAAAAACTACTGAGGAAGTAAAAGATTTTATCGAGAATCATGCTACTCATGTTGTCTCTATACGCCACATAGAGCAATCTATTTTTCAAAAAAATATTATGCCAATATCTATCACCTCCCAACAAATGGTAGCTTTAGGAGAACTATTATTTCAAGAAAAAAAATTTACTGATATTTATCAAAGTGAACCCTTGTATTGTAAAGCGGCGTATGTTAAATAAAATGATTATCTCATAGCAAAGAATTATATTTTTTTAACAGATAGATACATACAGGAAAATGATCACTGTATCCATTTTCAAAGACATTCCCTATATAGGTGCGATGGGGATACCCTTTAAATCTTCCACTTGTATTTTTTAAAAATTCAAAATTGCATATTTGTGATTTGTAAAAATATAAATTATTATTCTTATTAAGCATAGAGGGGCTTATGATAATTTGGTCGAACAAGTTCCATTCATCTCTATATGCTAAGGTTCCAATACCTTGTTGGTATAAATGATAAAAGGGATTAAATAAATCTGTTATTCCAACCTGCGTTTTATCTCCTTTTGCTGCAAGGATTTTTAGAATACTATGATTATTGGGATTATCGTTCATATCTCCCATAACAAGGATATTTGCATTGTGTAGAAGTAAAGTATCTATAACCTTTCTATTTACACTGGCAACTATTTCTCTTAGAGGAGAACTAGCCTTTTCGCCACCTAGTCTTGAGGGCCAGTGATTAACAAAAATATGTATAGTATCTTCTAATAGCAATCCTTTTAAATATAATACATCACGTGTAAATTTTGATCCTTTCTTATTGTTTGATGGTAAGGCTACAAATAAAGGTATAGCATCTAATAGCTTAAAATATTTTGGAGAATAGAGTAATGCCACATCAATCCCTCTTGCATCTTTAGAATCAAAATGGACAATATTGTAATTTCTATTTTTGAGTTTCTGGTGCTTGCAAAGATCTTCTAATACTGTAATATTTTCTATCTCAGAACAACCTAATAGGGCAGCTCCATCAGGAGTATTTTTTAAGCCTATTTGTGCAATGGCTTCGGCCAGATTATCTACCTTTTGCCAATATACTTGTGAATTATATTTTTTAGGTCCGGTAGGAATAAAATCATGATCGTTTTTAGTAATATCTTGTATTGTATCATAGAAATTTTCTAAATTGTAAAATCCTACACAGATAATTGCCCGTTTTTCTTTTTGAGCTATAGAGCATAGAAAAAAAATACATAAACATAGTATTAAAAGATATTTCATAAGCAATATATTTTTTACAAAAGTAGTATCTAAATATTACAAAAGAGAAGGGTACTATTTTTTTTAGATAATATTTTTTGATTTATTAAATAAAAAACATACTTTTGCCATTCAATTATTTTGAAAATAAACACAAAATTAGGTTTATGGCAAATCATGCAGCTACCAAGAAAGACTCTAAAAAAAATGCAAAAAAACGATTAAGAAATCGCTATTACGGAAAAACTATGCGTAATGCTGTACGTGAATTGAAAGATATTCAAGAAAAAAAGATAGCTCTAGAGAAAATGCCGAAAGTTGTATCTTTAATAGATAAGCTGGCAAAAAATGGTGTTATTCATAGAAATAAGGCAGCTAATTTAAAAAGTAAATTAGCAAAATATGTAAATAATGTAAAGTCATAAGTAATATAATATTAAATAGTATTAGCTTCATTTAGCCCAGTAATTCTTGTTGCTGGGTTTTTATTTTTGAAAATAAATATAACTTTGTAGTGTATGGGTATACGATTTCAAGATAAAATAGTTGTTATTACAGGAGGGAGCAGTGGTATAGGAAAAGCTTTAGTAAAACAGTTTATCTTGTTGGATGCTTATGTGGCTACATGTGCTAGAAATAAGGATAAAATGGCTGTATTGTGTCAGGAAATAGCTTCAGAAAGGCTGATTACTTGTTTAGCAGATATATCGAAACAAGAGGATTGTCAAAGATTTCAAAAGGAGGTAATTCTCCAATTTGGAAAAGTAGATATTTTAATTCATAATGCAGGCATAAGTATGAAAGGTTTGGTAGAGGATACAATGCCTAGTGTTATCAATCAATTGATGAATACTAATTTTTTAGGAGTGGTACAATGTAATTATGAATTTTTACCCTATTTGATAAAAAGCCAAGGAACTATTGTAGGTATTTCCTCTATAGGTGGAAGTGTGGGTTTACCAGGAAGAGCAGGATATTCAGCATCGAAATTTGCATTACAAGGATGGATGGAAGCTTTTCGTATAGAAATGTTCTCTAAGAAAGTACATGTTATGTGGATACAACCCAATTTTGTAGAATCTAATATTCGATATGAAGCATTAGGTGCTAAGGGGGAGAAAATAAAGACTACTTTTTTAGATGAAAAAAAAATTATGAGTGCTAATATTTGTGCTCAAATTATTATAAAAAGTATTGCCCAAAAAAGACGAACAAAATTAATGACATTACAAGGTAGAATAATTCTTTTATTACGCAAATTTTTGCCTATTCTATCAGATAAAGTAATTCAAAAATTTTATTTTAAAAAAGGTATTCTTATAAAGTAACTATTTATTTGCCAACTACAACTTTGGCATATCGAATAATTTTGCCATTTAGCGTATATCCTTTTTGGATTTCATCTATTACATTACCTTTTTGACTCTCTTCTGGTGCAGAGATTTCTGTAATAGCTTCGTGAAATTCTGTATCAAAAAGCTTGCCAATACTATTGATAGATTGTAATCCTTGTTGCTCTAATATTTTTTTGAATTTTCCAAAAATAAGCTCTATTCCTTCTTCTAATTGTTTGGTTTGTTCATTACTATTTTTGGCAATTTCTTTTTCTGCTCGTTCAAAATCATCTAATACTTCAAGTAAAGAAGAAATAATATCTTTACCAGCAGTTTGCAACCATTCCATTTTTTCTTTAGCAGTACGTTTTTTATAATTATCAAAATCAGCATAAAGACGGAGGTATTTTTGTTTAAAACTTTCTTCCTCTTCTGTGTTTTCAGGAATATTGGTTTTTGTTTCTTCTATTAAAGATTCTTTGGGTTCACTCATGTTTTCAAGACCTTCATTATCGACAATATTATTATTCTGTTCGGTATTTTCCTGCATCATAGTTCTTAATTTAGTTATGGCAAAGTTACGAATTTTTATATAAAAAGAAAAGGATAGTATAGAAATCAGTTTTTTTAAATTGATTAAAGATGAGTTAAATTGACAGTATATAATTATAAAATCTTTATTTTTGTGGAGAACAATAAAATTTTTATGCTTTATATTCAAGAAATACTTCCTCAACAATCTACCATAGAAGACATACAAGAGGTAAAAAAAAGTTTAATCCAATATACAGATGTATTGGATATTGATATGGTTAATTGGAAAAATGAATTTCCTGATTCTCCTAAGGTTCAGCTTCATATTGGATATAACGATTACTTTATTTTTTTATATTATAAAGTAGCAGAGAAATATACCTTAGCCAAAGTGGATCATAATAATGGAGAAGTGTGGACAGATTCGTGTACAGAGTTTTTTATTTCTTGGGCAAAGAATGCTTCATATTATAATTTTGAAACTAATTGTATAGGTAAATGTATTTTAGGATTTACAGATATAGAAGGCAATAAATATAAAGCGGATAATTATATTTTAGAAAAAATAAAAATCCAAAGTTCATTAGGGAATAAGGTTTTTCCTGAAAGAAAAGATACTCAATGGGATATTACAATTGCTATTCCTTTAGAATGTTTTTATAAGCATGAAAAATTAATAATAAAAAACCAGACAGCAAGGGCAAATTTTTATAAGTGTGGAGACCATCTTTCTTTACTACATTTCTTATCATGGACAAAAATAGATACCCCACATCCATCTTTCCATCAGCCTCAATTTTTTGGAGAAATATGTTTTAAAAAGTAGTTTGTTTTTCTTGCTTATGGAAAATAATTTTATAAAATATAGGTACTGTAGTAATTAATACAATACCGATTACTATCCATTCTAAATGTTTACGTAAATCTATGCCAAACTGAGTTAAGAAGATAGCATTTAAATAATGACCTATAGCCATCATACTCAATATCCAAATGAATCCACCCACTATAGAAAGTACTATAAATTTTCTAAAATCCATTTTTACAATACCTGCAATAACAGGAGAAAAGGTTCGTACGATAGGTAAAAATCGACCTAATAGGATTGCCATTACACCATGTTTTTCATAAAAATCATGAGCTTGATATAAGTATTTCTTTTTAAATAACCAATTATCTTTTTTCTTATAAATACTCTCTCCACTATGTTTTCCTATTGTATATCCTAATAAATTTCCGAGTATAGCAGCTATACTTATAAAAAGTACTGCTTCTATCAAATTTAGACTTTCATTATTAAACATAAATAAGCTTTCTTCTACTAAACGTTGGGAATAAATACCTGCAATAAAAAGTAAACTATCACCAGGTAAAAAGAACCCAAGAAATAAGCCAGTTTCTGCAAAAATAATAAATAGAACAAGCCAATATCCTCCGAGTTGAATATAAAATTCAGGGTTTATTAAATGAAGCCAATTGAAATCTAATAATAGCATGATGGTTGCGAAATTAATATAATTTTATGAAAAAATGAGGTTATACCCAATCCGTTAGCTTGAACGTATCTTTTATACGAATACCTTTTTCTGTTTTTTGGAGAGTGGCACATTCTACGTTGGGGTCATGTTCAAAAAATAAAACATAGTTATTTTCTAACATTTCTTCTAAATATTTTTTCTTTTCCTTCATGCTTTCTAGTGGAGCTATATCATAGCTTGGTAAATACCCTATAGGAAGGTGAGAAGTTAAACACAATAGGTCAGCAACAAAAAAGAGGGTCTTTCCGTGGTAATTAATTTGTGGCATCATCATCGCACGGGTATGCCCATTAGCAAAGCGTATTTTAATATTTTTTGTAAACTGAAATCCATCTTCACAGGGTATCATTTGCAATCTTCCGGATTGGTATATAGGGGTTAAATTTTCTTTTAAAAAAGAGGGTTTTTCTCTTTCATTAGGGTTAATATATCCCCATTCCCAGTGTATTTTATTGCTCCAGTATGTGGCATTAGGAAACCCAGATACAATGTTTCCTTGTTCATCTTTTATAAAGGCTCCGCCTGCATGATCTAAATGTAGATGAGTAAAAAAAACATCGGTAATATCATTGCGAGAAAATCCATGTTTAGCAAGTGATTTTTCTATAGTATTTTCTCCGTGTATGTAGTAATAACTTATTGCTTTTTTACTATATTTATTCCTGCCTATGCCAGTATCTATCAAAATAAGTCGATTATTTTCTTCTACCAAGAGGCAACGCATAGCCAAAGAGCATAGATTATTTTCATCTGGGGGATTTGTTTTTTGCCAAAGCGTTTTAGGTACAGTACCAAACATGGCACCACCATCTAATTTAAAAAATTCTGTATCTATAGTGTATAGTTTCATAAATAAGTAATAGGTTTTATATTTAACGAAGGTACGGTAATTAAGCTAAAGGGATTATAGGAGGGTAGTTTTTGTCTTCTAGAAAATTATAAAAAAATAATTTCTCCATAATCTATCAAAAATTCTTTTTCTTCATTTTTTAAAATTAATTTTCCATTAACAAGAACTTCTTTGAGTTGTAGAGTTTGAATAGTATTATCTTTTTTGAATTGTACCTTTACCCATTTATGACGCTTGTATAGATGATTATTATATAAGGTAAGAAAATCTAAATTTTTAGTTTCTAAAAATGTACGGATAGAATGGATTAATGATAAGTACAAGGTGCTAAGAGTATATTTTTTTTGATTAATTTGATATATTGAAATAGCTTTTTTTTCTATTGGGAAATGAGATTGATTTATATTGATACCTATTCCTGCAATAGCCCATTGCCATTCATTAGATTGATAAATATTTTCTATCAAAATACCAGCTATTTTTTTATCTTTTACATATATATCATTGATCCATTTTATAAAAACAGGTTGGGAAATGTAAGACTTACAAAAATCATAACACCCTAAAGCAATAGTTGCTAAAAGTTGAAATTTATTGTTGAAATTCCCTTGATAAAAAAGAGATGGAGGGAAACAAAATGATAGTAATATATTTTCACCTTTATCACTATTCCATTGTTTATCTTGTTGTCCTTTTCCATCAGTTTGTTCACCAGCCGTTATCACAAAAGGGTTTTTAGATTTTATCTCTTTGAAATATCTTTTGGCATACTCATTGGTGCTATCAATAGAGTCTAAATGTATTCATTGTATCATAATTTTTGTATTGAGGATTTAATGTAAATGTACCAAAAAAATAATTAAAATATTGAAAAAAATTAGTAGAAACTCTAAGCTCTTTAAAACTATTATACAGTCTATCTAAGAAAAAAAGGGATTACATATTATAGCCCTTGATCTGAGTAAGATACCTGAATCAGTATATGATTATTTTATTATTTGTACTGCCAATAATGCTAATCAGTTAAAAGCAATATCTTATTTTTTGGTAGGCGAGGTTTTGAAAGAAAGTGAGATAAAGCCTTATCATATCGAAGGGTTACAGGAGGTTACATGGGGGATATTGGATTATGTAGATGTTGTGGTGCATGTGATGCTTGAGAATCATAGAAAATTTTACCAATTAGAACAGCTTTGGTATAATGGCGGATAGCTATAATTTTTAGGGCATATGTTATAATTTATAAAAATATTGTATTTTTGCTACTAACATTTAAAACTATCTAAGAAAAATTATAAACAACAAAGTATATGAAACAAACTTTATCTATGCCTTCAACAAAATCTGATATATCTGCAGGTTTAGTTGTTTTTTTAGTAGCCTTACCCTTGTGTCTTGGAGTAGCTTTAGCTTCTACCGGAGATAACTCCTATTTATTTTCAGGAATTATTGCTGGTATTGTGGGAGGTATTTTAGTATCATTGTTTAGCAACTCAGCTATTGGTGTTTCTGGACCTGCTGCGGGCTTAGTGGTGATTGTTTTCTCGGGTATTCAAACTTTAGGTAGTTTTCCTGGATTTTTAACAGCATTAGTTTTGGCAGGAGCTATTCAATTGATTATGGGTTATGTTAAAGCAGGGGTTATTGCTTACTTTTTTCCTTCTTCCGTAATTAAAGGGATGCTTGCTGCTATAGGCTTGATTTTAATATTTAAACAATTGCCCTTAGCATTTGGAATATCTGGGGTATCTATTGATGATTCTGTAGAAGGAGATAATATTTTTAAAATATTGGATTTTGCAAGAAATATTATTCAACAGGTGCATTATGGATCTTTGATTACTACGGTTGTTGGTTTAGTATTATTGATTTTATTAGAAAGACCGGGATTAAAAAAATATACTATTCTTAAAGTTCTTCCCCCTGCGTTATGGGTAGTATTTTTAGGGATTGCTTTAAATGCATTGTATAAATCGGTGTTTCCTCAGTTAGAAATGAGTGGGGTACAATTAGTTAATTTACCCATTGCAGGTTCTTTTGGGGAATTTTTTAATTTCTTTTATTTGCCAGATTTTTCTATATTACTGAGTAACCCTCAAGTGTATATTATTGCAATTACTATAGCTATGGTAGCGAGTCTGGAAACTTTGCTTTGTGTAGAGGCTACTGATAAATTAGACCCTTATAAAAGATATACTTCTGCTAATAAAGAGCTACGGGCTCAAGGAATTGGTAATATAGTATCTGGATTAATAGGAGGTCTGCCTATTACTCAGGTCATTGTGAGGAGTTCTGTAAATGTGGATGCAGGAGGGCGTACTAAGATAGCTAGTATTACTCATGGTATTATTATGTTGATATGTGTGATTACAATTCCTTCATTTCTCAACCTTATTCCTTTACCTACATTAGCAGCTATTTTAATTTTGGTAGGATATAAATTATCTAAAATATCTTTATATAAAGCAATGTACAAATTGAAAGGGGAACAATTTTTACCTTTTATTGTTACTATTGTTGGTGTAGTGGGGTTTGATATGCTTAAAGGTATTGCTTTGGGAATGATGGTGGGGATTTACTTTATATTAAGAAAAAATTATAAAAATTCTTATCTATCAGAAAAAGAAGATTTCCAAGATAAGCCTATCACAACGATTTGTTTATCTCAGCAAGTATCTTTTCTAAATAAATCGAGTATCAAGTATGCTTTGGAAGAAATACCTGAACATACAAAGGTTATTATAGATGGACGATCTTCAAGTTATATAGATTATGATGTTTTAGAAAGTATTTATGAGTTTAAAAAGTATACCGCACCCTACAAGAATATTGAGGTAGAAACATATGGTATACCACAGATAGAATACACCAGATCGCATTAGTTGATACAAAAAACTTATTACTATGGAATATTACAAAAAATTATTAGATCAAAATAAAGAATGGGTAAAGCAGCAATTGGCAATAGATCCGGAAGTTTTTAATAATCTGTCAAAAGGGCAAGCTCCTCCTGTATTATGGATAGGATGTTCTGATAGCAGGGTGCCTGCTAACCAAATTACAGGTACTATGCCTGGTGAAATTTTTGTGCATAGAAATATAGCCAATGTAGTGGTACACTCTGATATGAATATGCTCAGTGTGTTAGACTATGCAGTTAATCATCTAAAAGTATCCCATGTAATTGTTTGCGGACATTATAATTGTGGTGGAGTAAATGCAGCAATGAGTAATAAAGATTATGGTATAATCAATAATTGGTTATTGCACTTAAAAGACGTATATAGAATTTATCAGCAAGAATTAGATGCTATTTTAGATGAAGAACAAAGAGGACGAAGATTTGTGGAGTTGAATGTAAAAGAGCAAGTCTATAATTTACTTAAAACCAGTATTATACAACAGGCATGGAATGATACTCAATTGCCATATATACATGGTTGGGTATATGATATAAAAACCGGTATTATCAAAGACTTAGATATTACATCTAATAATCAACAAAATATTACAGATAGTGTATTTAAATTTAACCATAATAAGGAATAATTTCCATTTGTTTTAGATGAATCTTTTTTATCTTGTACCTAGTAATTTACAAGATGCTTTCTTGGATGAGGAAGAAAGCTATCATTGTATCAAAGTGTTGAGACGTAAAGAAAGTGATACTATTCATTTGATAGATGGTGAGGGAGGGTATTATGAGGCAATTATTACGCAAGCAAATTATAAAAAATGTGCTATTTTAATTCAAACAAAGATACAACAAACCGTACCATTACATGATATTCATATAGTTATTTCCCCTCCAAAATCATTGGCTAGATTAGAGTTCTTTGTGGAGAAGGCTACAGAAATGGGAGTAGATAAAATTAGTTTTATTAACTCAAACCGTACTGAACGGAAAGGAATAAACAAAGAGCGATTAGAAAAAATTATATGTTCTGCAGCTAAGCAATCCAGGCGTACATTTTTTCCAGTATTATCGGCATTTATTTCTTATGAAAATTTTCTATCACAACGGATAAATGCTCAAAAATATATTGCTCATTGTTCTGCAAATATATCTAAAATTTTTTTAGGCAAGTGTATTTCTAAGAGTGAAAATATAGTTATACTTATTGGTCCTGAAGGGGATTTTACAACAGAAGAAATTGATCAGGCATTAGCGTTACAATATCAATCTATTTCATTGGGTAATCAAAGATTGCGTACTGAAACTGCTGGTTTGGTAGCCTTAAATATATGTCAGTTTGCTAGACGAATGGGGTAACAAATAAAAGGTGTAAAACAGTATTGACAAGAATCTATTTCCCATATTGTTGCTGATAGTAGTTCATATAATCTCCAGAAACAATACGATTAATCCAATTTTGGTTTTGTAGATACCAATCTACAGTTTCCTCTAATCCTTTTTCAAAGCTATATGTAGGTTTCCATCCCAATTCTTTATACAGCTTAGTAGGGTCTATCGCATAACGAACATCATGTCCTAGTCTATCTTTTACAAAAGTAATAAGTTGCTCATTTTCTCCTTGTTGTCTGTCAAGTTTATTATCCATAATTTGGCAAAGTGTTTTTACAAGGTCAATATTTTTCCATTCATTCCAACCGCTTATATTGTATTTTTCACCAACTTTTCCATGGTGGAAAATAATGTCAATAGCATCTACATGATCGGCAACATGAAGCCAATCCCTTACTTGGTTTCCATCACCATAAATAGGTAATGTTTTTTTGTGAATAATATTATTGATACAGAGAGGTATTAGTTTTTCAGGGAATTGACGAGGTCCATAATTATTACTACAATTACTGATAAT